>NZ_LMPY01000024.1:0-49564 GCF_001424445.1 Methylobacterium sp. Leaf361
AGGATCGCGTCAGGGATGCGGGGTGCTTTGCGTCGTGCCATCGGGAACCTCCTTCGGGTCCACTATGGCCGCCCCCACACGAAATTCCTGACAGTCCCGCTGTTCGGAAAGCGCCCCTTCCACGAGTGGTTCGACCTTCGGCAACCTTCTGTTAACTATACCGGGCGAGGTAGCTCCCGCGATCGGCTGGGGGGCTGAGCGCCGGAAGAGCAGCGCCCAAATCCCGGGTGCGGCCTCGTTGGTGCAGTCGCAATAAGCCCGCACCTGGAACACCAGGGCGGGCTTCTATCGTCATGTCACGGGACGGACCCCACCCATCTCAGGTGAGCGCCTGTGGATGCAGCGACGGCGTGCCGGTGTAGGTGTCCAACTTTAGCGGACAGCCCCCATGCGATTTCCGATGGGACATCGACCGACGGACATCAGGCCTGCTGTAGGTGCCAAGGATCATCACCCGGCCGTGACAGGCGGGGCAGCGCTTCAGAGCGGCAGAGTAGGAAACCGCGGCTTCGTTCAAGCTGACGGCTTGCCATAACCCGTCGACCTTCACCTCGCAGGTGAGCGGCTCATCCACCGGCATGCTCTACGTCGTCAGACGCTGATCTCTTCCGCGGACAGGCCACCGGCCCGCAGGTGATCAGGGATGTCGCCGTGGTCGTAGTACCCGGCCTCATGTGCCATGGCATCGAGAGCGGCGATCGGGTCGGACGCCGAGCCGGTCCAGAGAATTGCACCCGTCGCGGCCTGACGGATCTGGAACACCTTCATCATCGGACCCTCAAGCTTCGGCGTATGGTTAAGCGCCATTGCTGCCGCTCGTTCCGAGGCCGCTCGCCGATCCAGAGTGAGCAACGGTGCGCCCGATCATAGGCTGGACCGATTGGCATTCCGGACAGGCGGCTGCTCTATAGGGCGGTGCCCAACTGAATTTTGAATGCAATTGTGGGCCACTTCACCGCTCGGCGCGTTGCCAAGCATGGCCATTGACGATCGATCTGCCCGCACCATCGCGACGCTGAAAGAGCTCGCCCGCGAGCTCAACGTCCCGGTTGAGGCGTTCCTCCGAGCCCCCACGGAAGGCGAAGCAGGAGACCTGCTGACCCTCGTGCGCCTGTGGTCAGCGATACCGGACACACAGGGGCGACGCCGGGTCCTCAGCGTAGCGCGTCAGGAAGCGGAGCGATCCGAGAGCAAGGAGCGCGCCTGATCCGTCCCAATCCATGTTGGGCAACCCCGCTTCTGGTCGCATGGTCTGGCTGCGCCGATCTGCTCACGGCTGACGAGCTCGCGTTGCCGCGTATGTGATAGGGTTGACGGACCCAGTCGTCGGTATGCCCTCTGGACGTATTCCATGACCGAGCGGGGGCGACCGCAACAGTTCGAACGTGGTCAGCCTCTCGAGACTCTCGCTGGCACGATCGAGCGTGTCACTTTCCACAGCCCGGAGACAGGCTTCTGCGTGCTGAAGGTCCAGGCGCGCGGCAAGCGCGACCTCGTGCCTGTGATAGGCCACGCACCCGCGATCAGCGCCGGCGAGTGGATCACCGCCACCGGCATCTGGCACACGGACCGCCAGCACGGCCTGCAGTTCAAGGCTGACACCCTCAAGGTCACGCCGCCCACGGGAATTGAGGGAATCGAGAAGTACCTCTCTTCCGGCCACATGCGCGGCATCGGCCCCGCTATGGCCAAGCGCATCGTGGCGGCCTTCGGGGAAGGCACCTTCGAGATCATTGAGGCCGAGCCCGCCCGCCTGATCGAGGTCGGCGGCATCGGGCCGAAGCGCGCCGCCCGCATCGTCGCCGGCTGGGCCGAGCAGAAGGCCGTGCGCGAGATCATGCTGTTCCTGCACGCCCACGGCGTCGGGACGGCCAGGGCAGTGCGGATCTTCAAGACCTACGGCCACGAGGCGATCGCGGTCATGACCGAGGATCCGTACCGGCTGGCCAAGGACATCCGCGGCATCGGCTTCAAGACCGCCGACGCCATCGCGATGAAGCTCGGCCTAACCAAGGAGGCGCCCCAGCGCCTGCGGGCCGGGATCTCCTTCGCGCTGCAGACCGCCACCGATGCTGGCCACTGCGCCCTGCCGGTGGCGGATCTCGTCGCGCTGGCGGTCGACCTCCTCGGAGTGGAGGCGCCGCTGATCCGCACGGCGCTCCTCGACGTGCTGGAGACCGACGAGGTCGTGCAGGACATCATCGGCGACAAGGCCTGCATCTTCCTCACCGGCCTGCACGCCGCCGAGCGCGCCATCGCCGAGCGGCTCCGGCGCCGGGCGGCGGGCAGCCTGCCCTGGCCGGAGATCGATCTCGCCCGGGCCCTGCCCTGGGTGGCGGAGAAGACCGGCAAGACGCTCTCGCCGTCGCAGGAGGCGGCCGTGCGGCTCGTGCTCGGCGCCAAGCTCGCGGTGGTGACCGGCGGGCCGGGCGTGGGCAAGACCTCGACCCTCGACACGATCCTGCGGGTCCTGCGGGCCAAGGGGGTCCGGGTGCTGCTCGCCGCCCCGACCGGCCGGGCCGCCAAGCGGATGAGCGAGCAGACGGGGCTGGAGGCCAAGACCCTCCACCGCCTGCTGGAGATCGATCCCAAGCACGGCGGCTTCTCGCGCAACGAGGAGAACCCCCTCCCCTGCGACCTGCTGGTGATCGACGAGACCTCGATGGTCGACGTGCCGCTGATGAACGCGCTGACCAAGGCGGTCCCGGAGCACGCGGGCCTGCTGCTGGTCGGCGACGTCGATCAGCTGCCCTCGGTCGGGCCCGGCCAGGTGCTGGCCGACGTGATCGCCTCCGGCGCGGTGCCGGTGGCGCGGCTCACCGAGGTGTTCCGGCAGGCGGCCGAGAGCCGGATCGTGGTCAACGCCCACCGGATCAATGCCGGGAAAATGCCCGAGCCGGCCCCGCGCGGCGCCGAGAGCGACTTCCACGTCATCGAGATCGACGCGCCCGAGCCGGCGGTGCAGACGCTGATCGAGGTGGTGACGCGTCGGATTTCAGCTCGGTACGGCCTCGATCCGGTCCGGGACGTACAGGTGCTCACCCCGATGCAGCGCGGCGTGCTGGGCGCGCGCAACCTCAACCACGAACTCCAGGCGGTGCTGAACCCGAACCCAGCGGTATCGGTGGAGCGGTTCGGCTGGCGCTTCTCCCCCGGCGACCGGGTGATGGAGAGCCAGAACGACTACGATCGGGAGGTGTTCAACGGGGACCTTGGCACCGTGGCGCGCATTGATGAGGACGAGGGCGCCGTGATCGTCGAGTTCGAGGGACGGGAGGTGATCTATCCCTACGGCGAACTCGACACACTGGTGCCGGCCTACGCCACGACCATCCACAAATCGCAGGGCTCGGAGTACCCCGCAGTGGTGATCCCTCTGGCGATGCAGCACTGGACGATGCTGGCGCGCAACCTCCTCTACACGGGCGTGACCCGCGGCAAGCGCCTAGTGGTGCTCCTCGGGCAGCGGAAGGCAGTGGCCGTCGCGGTCCGCGGTGGCACGATGAAGCCTCGCTGGACGAAGCTGCGGGAGTGGCTGGCGCAGCGCCTCTGACGCTTACGGCGATCGAACCAGAGCCCCAGCCCCAGCCCAGAGTGGTCCTGCCTCAGAACATCATGCTGCACAGTGGGACCATAGGTGCGGGCGTCGCAGCGCTTCCACGCCCGCCCTTCGAAAGGGGGCGAGCGCCGGGGCGGGCGTGGACGGCCAGTCGAAGCTGGCACCGTGATCTTCCGGCAGCTGTGGTCCTTCTGGAAGTCAGCCAATGGGCTGATCCTGTCGAATGGGGCTCGCGCATCCAGTGCCAGCTAGTAAGCTGCCGTGAGGAAGGCCAGTTCAGGACCGACCGCACGCGGATCTCACTCGTAAGGTCGTCGCGGTCGGATGCAGAGCAGCCAGACGACTAGCGCGAAGGCTGCACCGCTCGCAGCGGAACAGAGGATGAGGTTCAGTTCGAACCGTGGCGCGGTCCCGAACACGATGAGGCCTGCCAGGACACCCGGCAGGACACCAATGGCCGTGGCCGCCAGCGCACCCGCATCGAGCTTGCGTGCGGCCAAGTTCGTCACGGGCAACGTGATCAGCAGCGTTGGGCTGATTAGGACGGCACCCCACATCCCGAGGAGACCGGTCACCACCGGGGCTGTCCAGAGGGCCTCGAATGCCCGGCTCCAAGTCGTGCCCGCGATTACCGCTAGGCCTCCCGTCCGCAGATCGTCGATTGTCCGCCGTCAGCACTCCTGAGACAAATTGAGGGTCTTCACGAACGGAGGATGGCTGGTTCATCGTAGCCCCCAGGAGCGAAGATGAAACAGACGTCCGGGCCGGCGCGGAAGCCGGCAGAAGCCGTGATCAAGGACATCCGCCGCGCCACGCGCCGGCAGTTCTCGGCCGAGGAAAAGATCCGCATCGTGCTGGAAGGGCTGCGCGGTGAGGACAGCATCGCCGAGCTGTGCCGGCGCGAAGGCATCGCCAGCTCGATGTACTATGGCTGGTCCAAGGAGTTCCTGGAGGCCGGCAAGAAGCGGCTGGCCGGCGACACGGCCCGTGCCGCGACCGCCGACGAGGTCCAGGACCTGCGTCGCGAGGCGGGTGCGCTGAAGGAGGTCGTAGCCGATCTCGTCCTGGAAAACCGCCTGCTGAAAAAAAGTATGACCGGGGCTGGGGGCGACGAGGCATGAGGTACCCGGCCTCTGAGAAGCTGGAGATCATCCGGCTGGTCGAGCAATCCCATCTGCCGGTGCGCGCCACCCTGGACAAGCTCGGCGTCACCCGGGCGACGTTCTACCGGTGGTACGACGCTTTCCAGCGTGGCGGCCTCGAGCCATTGGCGGATCGCCCGTCCCGACCCAGCCGGGTCTGGAACCTGTTGCCCGCCGAGGTTCGCGATCAGATCGTCGCTCTCGCACTGGAGGAGCCAGAGCTCAGCCCACGCGAGTTGGCGGTGCGCTTCACCGACGAGCGGCGCTACTTCGTCTCGGAGGCGACCGTCTACCGCCTGCTCAAGGCCCAGGACCTGATCACCAGCCCGGCCTACATCGTGATCAAAGCCGCCAACGAGTTCCGGGACAAGACCACCGCACCCAACCAACTCTGGCAGACGGACTTCACCTATCTGAAGGTGATCGGCTGGGGTTGGTACTACCTCTCGACCGTGCTGGACGACTTCTCGCGCTTCATCGTGGCGTGGAAGCTGTGCGCGACGATGCAGGTCGGCGACGTCACCGCCACGCTCGACCTCGCGCTGGCGGCGGCCGGGCTCGATCATGTGCAGGTGGCGCATCGGCCGCGGCTGCTCTCCGACAATGGATCAAGCTACGTCGCGGGTGATCTGGCCGACTGGCTCGGCAGCCAGGGCATGACCCATATCCGCGGCGCGCCCCGCCATCCTCAAACGCAGGGCAAGATCGAGCGCTGGCACCAGACGCTCAAGAACCGCATCCTGCTCGAACACGCCTACCTGCCCGGCGAACTGGAGGCGCAGGTTGCCGCCTTCGTCGAGCATTACAACCAGGCTCGGGCTCACGAGAGCTTGGGCAACCTCACTCCCGCCGACGTCTACTTCGGCCGCGGCGAGGCCATCCTGCAGGAGCGGGCGCGGATCAAGCGCCAGACCCTCATCGATCGCCGCTTGCGCCACCACGCGCAGGCTGCCTAACCTCTCAACCCAGAAGGACCAGAGCCTCCGTTCCTGAGCGCCCCAAGTCGTCTCAAATCATCTGACGACGGACAAAACGGCACGAAGAACCACACTTCGGCGACGTTTCGTGAGCTTACGCATGCGGGGGGGCAGCACCCACTTCGGGAGCGAGTTTCACGGCGCTGCCGCCCCCCTTCGCCAGTCTCAGGTCGTGTAGTTACCCGCGAAGACCGCATGCTCGCCCGGCCTACGGGTGACCGTGCCTATGGCCGGCGGCCTCAAGGATGAGGTCCGCTACGGCCTGCGGCTGCGAGATCAGGGACAGGTGGCTCGCCTTGAGCTCCACGGTCCTCGCGTTCATCCGCTTGGCCATGAACCGTTCGAGCTCCGGGTCGATGGTCCGGTCCTCGGTCGACACCGCGTAGAAGCTCGGCTTCGACCGCCATGCCGCCTGGGTGGTCTTCCCCGCCAGCAACGCCTTGTGGAACGGTTGCTGGACCGCGAACAGCACCCGGGCCTTGTCCGCCGGCAGGTCGCCCGCGAAATCCTTCAGGAAGGCCGCCTCGCCCAGGCGCCCCTCGTCGCCGTCAAACACGATGCCGGCCGAGGCGGGTGGCGTCGGGTAGGTCTTGGCCAGCGCCGTGTAGTCCTCGCCGGCGTCCGGCGCCCGGGCCGCGACGTAGACCAGCGCGGACACCTTAGGGTCGACGCCGGCCTCGGTCACGATCATGCCGGAGAACGAGTGGCCGACCAGAACCGTCGTCCCCTCCTGGCGCGCCAGGACGCGCTTCGCGGAGGCGACCGCGTCCTCGAAGGTGGTCAAAGGGTTCTGCACCGAGGTGACGTTCAGGCCCGCCGCCTGCAGCTTCGGGATCACCTCGGACCAGCACGACCCATCGGCGAAGAGGCCGTGGACGAGCACGACGTTGCGCGCCCGCGGCAGGTCCTGCGCGACCGCCGTTCCCGGGAGCAGTGCCGCCGCGGCGCCCGCCGCGAGCGCGCGGCTTAGGTCTCGTCTGGTCATCATGGGTGCATGTCTCCGTCCGGGGTCCGGGAGCCGCGGGGCTCACGGCTGTTCGAAGGTCAACGTGCAAGCGTTACGGCCGAGAGCCGGGCGCAGGCGTCCAACAGCGCCTCCTGGGTGGCCTCGTCCCGCGTGTCCGGGTGCGGATCGCGCAAGGCCTCGTGGTAGAAGTACCGGCCGGTGGATCGGGCGAGCGGGTCGTCGCTGGTGGCGAGCCACGCCTGCGTGACGGGCGCGGCGGCCAGGTCGTCCGGCGCACCCGGGCCGCCCATCCGGGTCGGCACCCAACCCGGCTCCAGGGCGTTCGACAGCACGTCCGGCCATCTCCGGGCGATCCCGAAGGCCAGCAGCACGTCGAGGAACTTGCTCTCGGCGTAGGCCTGCGCCCCGTTCCAGCGCCGCCTCTCCCACTGCAGGTCGTCCATGTCCGGCCGTCCACCCGGATGCATGCCGGAACTGAGGTAGACGAGCCGGCCCGGGCGTTCGATCAAGGCGGTCAGGAGATAGGGCGCGAGCACGTTGACCGCGAACAGGTGGGACAGCCCGTCCTCGGTCACTGTCCGGCGGGGCTCGCGGTAGCCGATCCCGACGTTGTGGATCACGGCGTCGAAGCGGCCCATCCCGTTCGCCTGCTCCGCCACGGCGCGCATCCCGGCGAGGGTGACAACGTCCCCGACCACCACGCCCTGAGCCTCTGGAAGCGCCCGGCGCGCGGCCTCCGCGCGATGCTCGTCCCGGGCGTGGAGGGTCACCCCGTGCCCGTCCCGGGCGAGCAGCTGCCCCGCCATGAGGCCGAGACCGTCCGACGAACCGGTGATCAGGATGCGGGCCATGTCGAAATCTCTCCGGCGTCCGTCGGCGACCTTACCAAGGCAGGGTCGTGTTGAACCGGTCGAGATAGCGCAGGCCCGGCCTGCCCCGGTTGGCATCGACGGTGTCGACGACATGCGGGATGCTCTCCTCGACCGACAGCGCGGCGTCGCTGCCACCCATCTCGGTCCTGACCCATCCGGGCGCCAGCAGCAGCAACGCCCGGGGATCGCCCGGATGGCGGGTGGCATAGCCCTTCATCAGCATGTTCAGGGCGGCCTTGCTGGCCGCGTAGCCCTGCCACGCGGGGTTGTCGTTCTGCGCGATGCTGCCGAGCTCCGAGCTCATCACCGCCACGACGCCGTCGGCGGCCACCAAGCCTTCCAGGATCTCAATGGCCCGCACCGGAGCGAGTGCGTTGGTCCGCATCATGTCCACGAAGTCGTCTTCGGGAAGCGTCGCGGGTGTCGCCTCGATGGAGCGGGCGATGCCGGCGTTGATGAACAGGACGTCGATGCGCCGCCCGTCGAGCCGCCCGCGAAGGGCCTCGATGCTATCGGGATCGAGGATGTCCGCCGTCTCGACCTCAAGCCGACCGGGATGCTCGCTTCTCAGCGCCTCCAACTGCTTCGACGGGGTTCGGACCGTCCCCACGACGTGCCAGCCACGAACGCACCACTCCGCCGCCAGGGCCAGACCCAAGCCGCGCGAGGCGCCGACCACCAAAACCGTCCGATGCTGTCCCATCTCCGCCTTTCCCATGCGTTCGCCTCGTCGAGCGTGATCATGCGCCCTCGACGCTTGGGATTGCAGCGCCGATCTGTCACAACATTCCGGACCTGAGATCCGGAATGGCCATGCCCTACGATGGACGGCTGCTGGCCGGCGTGACGGTGTTGATGGCGGTCGTCGAGGCGGGCTCCATCACCCGGGCCGCGGAGGCGTTGTCGTTGACCCCGTCCGGGGTCGGCAGGGCCGTGCAGCGCCTGGAGACGCGGATCGGGGTGCGCCTGCTGGACCGCACCACCCGCTCCCTCCGGCTCACCGACGAGGGACGCCGCTTCTGGGAACGGGTCGGGCCGCTGCTCGACGGGATCTCCGAGGCCGCCGTCGAGGCGGCGGGTACGGCACAGCGCGTCCGCGGCCGGCTGCGGGTCAACGTCGATCCGTTCGTCTCGCGTCTCGTGCTCGCGGACCGCCTCGCCGGCTTCCTGTCCACGCACCGCGAACTCAGGCTCGAACTCGTCATGCGCGACCATGTCGGCGACCTCGTCGCGGACGGCTTCGACATGGCCCTGCGGTTCGGGGACCCGCCGACCGACAGCTTCACGGTCCGCAAGCTGCTGGACACGCGCATCCTGACGGTCGCCTCCCCGGCATACCTGGCCGACCACGGGCGGCCCAGGCATCCCTCGGACCTCCGGGACCATGAGTGCATCGACTACCGGGACCCGACCACGGGCAGGCCGTTCGCCTGGGAGTTCCGGCGCGGCCCCGAGGTCGTCCCGGTCGCCGTATCGTCGCGGCTGATGGTGTCCGACGTCGACACCATGCTCCACGCCTGCGTCGCCGGCGTGGGGATCGCGCAGGTGATGGCGCTGGGCAGCGCGGGCTTGAGACGCTCCGGCGAGCTCGAAGAGCTCTTTCCGGACTGGCCCGACGAACGCTTCCCGCTCCACGCCATCTACCCGACGCGCCGACACCGGACCGCCAAGGTCCGGGCGTTCACCGAGTTCTGCACGGCGCTGCTCGCCGGGCACGAAGGCCCGGGCTAGACGGCCGCCTTGCCGATGGAGGCTCCGCCGTCGACGTAGAGCGTCTGCCCCGTCATGAAGGCCGCCCCGTCCGACATCAGGAACGCGATGGCGGCGGCGATCTCCTCCGGCCGGCCGAAGCGGCCCATCGGCACCCCGGAGAGGTAGCGCTTCTCGCCCTCGCTGCCCGGCGGGTTGTTGCCCCGGAACAGCTCGGTCTCGGTCGGTCCCGGCGCCACGGCGTTCACGGTGATCCCGGTCGTGGCGAGTTCGAGCGCCCAGGAGCGGGTGAAGCTGACGAGCGCCGCCTTCGCGGCCGCATAGGCCGTGCGCTCGACGCTGCCGAGCACGGTCAGGCTGGCGATGTTGACGACCCGGCCCCAGCCGCGCTGCCGCATGCCCGGCAGGATGGCCTGCACGGCCTGCACCGCCGGGTGGAGGTTGACGCGAAGGACCTCGTCGAGCGCGGGGATCTCGACCGCCCCGAGCCGCTGCGGCCGCACCAGGCCGACGTTGTTGACCACGCCGTCGAAGGCGAAGCGTCCGGTTAGGTCCGCGAGGACCGAGGTAGTGGCCTCGCCGTCGCCGAGGTCGACCGGCACGAGCGTGCCTGGGAAGCCGTCGACACCGCCGCGGGCGAGGCCGACGACGTGGTGGCCCTCACCGGCGAGACGGTGCACCAACGCCAGCCCGATGCCCTTGCTGGCACCGGTCACGAGAAAGGTACGGGACATCCTGGATCTCCTCGGGGTCGTGGGTCCGTCGACCGGGTCAGGCGGCGATGAAGGCGGAGCGGCGGAGCGCCGGCAGCATGTCCGCGGGCTCGGGGCGGCGCGTGTAGTCCGGGTTCACCTCGGCGTAGAGGATCACGCCGTCCTGCCCGACGACGAAGCGCCCGGGCATCGGCAGGGTCCAGCTCGGGTCGCCGTTGAACGCCGGCAGGTCGTTCCTCAGGCCCTTGTAGAGGTCGACGAGGTAGTCGGGCAGCGCGAAGCGCAGGCCGAACGCGGCCGCGACGTCGTTGTGCGGGTCCGACAGGATCGGGAAAGCGAGCCCGTTCTGGCGGACCGACTTCCGGCTGTTGGCCCCCGTCTGCGGCGAGACGGCGACGAGGCTCGCCCCGAGCCGCTCGAAGCTCGGCAGCGCCTCCTGGAGCGCCTGGAGCTCCATGTTGCAGTAGGGGCACCAGACGCCCCGGTAGAAGCTGATCACGAGCGGTCCGCGCGCCAGCAGGTCGGCGGACGAGACGGGCTGGCCGTCCGGGTCCCGCAGTGTGAACGCCGGGGCCCGGTCGCCGGCCTTCAGGGTGCGGGTCGCGGCACCGGAGGCGATCAGCTCCGCGGTGGCCCGGTGCATCGTCGCGATAACCGACGGGGGCACGTTGTAGGGGGGCTTGCCGGCCTCGAAGTCGGCCTTGAACGCGTCGAGCTTGGATTGCAGGGTCATGGTGTAGCTCCCGGAAACATCACCGCGACTGCACGGCGGGGATATCCGGATTGATGCCCCCTCCCCGATGGACAGGGCAGGCAGCCCAGGGCGATAACGCTCATTCCAGGGAGGAATGGCGTGGACCGGTACCAGGCGATGGCGACCTTCGTGCGGGTCGTGGAATCGGGCTCGTTCTCGGGGGCCGCCCGGCTCCTGAACGTCGGCCAGCCCGCCGTCTCGAAGACGGTCGCGCAGCTTGAAGACAGGCTGCAGGTCAGCCTGCTCGTGCGCTCGACCCATGGCCTGAGCCCCACCGAGGCGGGCCTGCGCTTCTACGAGCGGGCCCGGGCGGCCATCGCCGAGGCCGACGAGGCCGAGCTCGCCGCCCGGGGCGCGGGCGCCGGGCTCTCGGGGCGGCTGCGGGTCTCGGCGGCGACGACCTTCGCGCGGCTCCACTTGGTGCCGCTGCTGCCGCGCTTCCTCGCCGAGCACCCCGACCTCGACATCGAGATCGTCCTCGACGACCGGGTGATCGACCTCGTCGGCGAGGGGATCGACCTGTCCTTGCGCATGGGGACCCTGCCGGACTCGGCCGCCGTCGCCCGCAAGCTCGCCACCGGGGGCCGTTCGGTGCTCGCCACGCCCGCCTATCTCGACCGCGCGGGCGAGCCGCGCAGTCCCGCGGACCTCGCCGGCCACGAGGCGGTGGTCTACAGCCGGCAGCCCGATGCCTGGTCCTTCACCCGGGACGGCGCCGAGGTCTCGGTCGCGGTCCACGGCCGCGTTCGTGTCAGCGCGGCCGAGGGCCTGAGGGCGGCCGTGCTGGCCGATATCGGGCTCACCATCGCCTCGGACTGGATGTTCGCCCCGGAACTCGCGAGCGGCGCGGTCCGGCGGTTGCTGCAACCCTGGGCCTTGCCCGAGATCGATCTCTGGGCGGTCTTCCCCACCGGCCGCATGGCCAGCGCCAAGGCGCGCCGCTTCGCCGACTTCGTCCAGGCGGCCATGGCCGGGACACGGGAGGCCCATTCCGCGGCGGCATAAGCCTTATCGCCACGCGCCGTCGTCCGTCGCGGGACCGATCCGGCTACCTCGTCCCCATGCCGACCGAACGGGGCCGGCCACCACGAGGACAGCACCGATGGCCCGTTTCGACAACTACCGCGACGCCTTCCCCAACGCCCGCCTGACCCGCAAGCCGAACGGCGTGCTGGAGGTCATGCTCCACACCGAGGGCGGCAAGCTCGTCTTCAATGGCCACACCCACGAGCAGTTCGTCGACCTGTTCCACGCCATCGGCGAGGACCGCGACAACCGGGCGGTGATCCTGACCGGGGCGGGCGACGCGTTCATGGACGCGATCAGCCCCGANGTTCGTCGACCTGTTCCACGCCATCGGCGAGGACCGCGACAACCGGGCGGTGATCCTGACCGGGGCGGGCGACGCGTTCATGGACGCGATCAGCCCCGAGGGCTTCGATTTCTTCACGCCGCAGGGCTACGACAAGATCCTGCGGGAGGGCCGCAAGGTGCTCGGCAACATCCTCGACATCGAGGTGCCGATGATCGCCGCGCTGAACGGCCCGGTCCTGCTGCATAGCGAGTACGCGCTGCTCACCGACATCGTGCTCGCGACGCCCGAGACGGTGTTCCAGGACAAGCCGCACTTCGAGTTCGGCATCGTGCCCGGCGACGGAGTTCACATCCTGTGGCCCGAGGTGATCGGCTCGATCCGCGGGCGGTACTTCCTGCTGACGCGGCAGGTGCTGGACGCCCGGACCGCCCAGGACTGGGGCGTGGTCAACGAGATCGTGCCGCGGGACCGGCTGCTGGCCCGGGCGCACGAGATCGCGGACGGCATCGCCTCCCTGCCGCCGCTCACCGGCCACTACACCCGGATCGCGCTGACGCAGCGCCTGCGCCGGCTAGTCGAGGAGGGCACCGGCTACGGGCTGGCCCTGGAGGGCATCAGCGCCGCCGACGTGGCTCGGACCATGGCCGCCCAGGCCTGAGCGCACAGCCAATGCGAACCACCCCACGGCGTGCCGGGCCCGCGAGGATGGCCCGGCGCGCCGGAGGCTCAGAAGTAGGCCCGGATCTCCCGGGCGATGTCGTCCACGTTCGTTTCCAGTGCGAAGTGGCCGGTGTCGAGGAAGCGCACCCGTGCGTTCGGGATGTCGCGCTTGAACGCTTCGGCTCCGGGCGGGATGAAGAACGGGTCGTTGCGGCCCCAAATCGCGAGGAGCTTCGGGCGGCGCTCGCGGAAGAAGGCCTGGACCAGCGGGTAGCGTTCCAAGTTGCGCTTGTAGTCGAGCTTGAGCGCGACTTGGCGGTCGGCGTTGCCGGGCCGGGCCAGGATGGCGGCGTCGAGCGTGTATGCCTCGGGCTCGATGACGGACGGGTCGGGGACGCCATGGACGTACGGCGCCTTGACCCCGTCGAGGGTCATGCGGGCGCGGATGGCCTCCACGGCGGCCTCGTTCGGCTTCGCCCAGTAGGCCCGGAGCGGTGCCCAGGCCGCCTCGCCGAGACCCTCAAGGTAGGCGTTGCCGTTCTGGGACACGATGCCAGCGATGCGGTCGGGATGGGCGAGGGCCAGGTCCCATCCCACCGGAGCCCCGTAGTCGAAGGTGTAGAGGAGGTAGCGTCGGAGGCCGAGGGCGTCGACGAAGGCCTCGATTGTTCGCGACAGCGACGTGAAGTCGTAGACGTAGCCGCGGTCGTCCGGGACAACCGTGAAGCCGAACGACGGCAGGTCCGGCGCGATCAGGCGGAACCGGTCCGCAAGGGTCGGCATGAGATGGCGGAAGTAAAAGGACGAATTCGCGAAGCCGTGCAGCAGCAGGAACACCGGGGCGTCGGCCCGGCCGGCCTCGCGATAGAAGACGTCCACGCCGTCGGCCCGGACCGTGCCGTGGCGGACCTCTGCGAGCCCGGCGGGCCGCGTTTCCGCCGCGTCGGCGCCGACCTGGCCTAGGCCGGCCGCCATGACGCTGCCAGCGAGAATGCTCCGCCGCGTCGCCCGGGCAGGCCCCTCTTGGAATGCCGTGTCCTGTCTCATTGCTCCACTCGCATCCATGCGGGCCGGGGAACGTCCGGATGGCTCGCCTCGCGACCGCGGATGTTGCGCATGGCGGGGAGAGGTGTACGCGCCGTCGCCGCGATCCCCCGACCGTGCCGCGGCTTCCAGGCTCGGGACCGGACAGTGGGATCACAATGAACTCTCCTTACGGATTCCGAGAGGTGGGTGGCCCGGCCTCCCTGATGTGGCCGGCCTCTCCTCACCCGGCGGACGGTCGTCCCAAGCCGACGGGTGCGCCGGCGTTCAGGCGGGTTGGACGGCGCCGCTCAGGGACGCGCGGATGCGGGGCGTCGCGAAATCGAGGAACGCCCGAAGCTTCAGCGGCAGGCGTCCGTGCCCGACATGGACGACGCTGACCGGGACGGGGTCGAGCTCGAACGACCGCAGCACGAGGACTTGGCGCCCGGCGGAAACGAGGGGTGCCGCCTGGTATGACAGGACCTGCGTGAGCCCGACGCCGGCCGCCGCCGCGTCGAGCGCCGCCTCGGCCGTGTTGACCTGGAGGCGGGAGCGCACCCGGACCACCTGCACTGCCTTCCTGTCGGGCGTGGCGAAGCGCCAGGCCGGGCCGGCGGCTAGGTCGCTGAAGGTCACGCACGGGATGTCGGCGAGGTCCGACAGGGTTCGGGGCGTCCCGTGGGCGGCGAGGAAGTCGGGACTGCCGCAGACCACGCGCGTGACCGTGCCAAGCCGCGCCGTCACCAGGTCGCTGTCCGGCAGGTGCGAGATGCGGACCGCCAGGTCCACGTGATCCTCCACGAGGTCCAGGGCTCTGTCGGTGAGGACGAGGCGCACGGTGATGTCGGGGAACCGGGACAGGAACGCCGAGACCACCGGCAGGACGTGCAGCCGCCCGAAGACCAGCGGGGCCGTCATCGTCAGTTCACCGCGGGGCTCGGTGTACTCGCCCTTCACCGCCCGCTCGGTCTCTTCGACCTCGTTAAGCAGGCGTCGGCACGCCTCTACGTAGGCGGCCCCCGCGTCGGTCGGGGTGAGCTTGCGGGTGGTGCGCACGAGGAGCCTTGCGCCGAGGTGGGCTTCCAGGTCCGCGATCTTGCGGCTCACGCTGGGCAGGGGGATGCCGAGCTTGCGTCCGGCGGCCGACAGACTCCCGGCCTCCACGGCGGCGACCAGCAGGGTCATGGCCTCCAGCCGGTCCATTTCATCCTCTCGTTTTCGGCAACGGTCACTCTCGGATAAGCCTGATTATACCGAAAATCGCAAGGCGGTATCCATGCCTCACCGACGGCGTGCGGCACGGGCCGCATTGCCGGCACAGGAGGACAAGCGATGACCCAGACCGCCTACCGCACCGTCGACGTCGACGGCCTCAACGTCTTCTACCGGGAAGCGGGAGACCCGGCGAAGCCGGCGCTCCTGCTGCTGCACGGCTTCCCCTCGTCCGGCCACATGTTCCGCGACCTGATCCCGCTGCTGGCCGACCGCTTCCACCTCNGACCCGGCGAAGCCGGCGCTCCTGCTGCTGCACGGCTTCCCCTCGTCCGGCCACATGTTCCGCGACCTGATCCCGCTGCTGGCCGACCGCTTCCACCTCGTCGCCCCCGACCTGCCGGGCTTCGGCCTGTCGGAGATCAAGCCGCGCGACGCCTTCGCCTACACCTTCGACGCGCTGGCGAAGGTCGTCGGGCGCTTCACCGAGGTCATCGGGCTGAAGACCTACGGTCTCTACGTCTTCGACTACGGTGCCCCCACCGGCTTCCGGGTCGCCATGGCGCATCCGGAGCGGGTGACCGCCATCGTCTCGCAGAACGGAAACGCCTACGAGGAAGGGCTGAGCGAAGGTTGGAACCCGATCCAGCGTTACTGGCGCGACCGGAGCGACGCCAATAGGCAGGCGCTGCGCGAACTTCTGACGCCCGCCTCGATCCGCTGGCAGTACGAGCACGGCGTGCCGGACACGTCGTTGGTCTCGCCGGACGGCAGCGCCCTCGACGCGTGGTACATCCAGCGTCCGGGGGGCGACGAGATCCAGCTTGACCTGTTCGGCGACTACGCCAGCAACGTGGCGCTCTATCCGGAATTCCAGGCCTACTTCCGCACGCATCGGCCGCGGCTGCTGGCGATCTGGGGCCGGAACGACCCATTCTTCCTGCCGGCCGGCGCGGAGGCGTTCCGCCGCGACATCCCGGACGCCCAGGTCCGCTTCCTCGACACGGGGCACTTCGCCCTGGAGACGCATGCCGGCGAGATCGCCGGGGCCATCGCGGGCTTTCTGCGATCCTGAGCCCCGGTCCGCGCTCCTGCACTGCGGATGACCGCCGTTCACGGTTGCCCGACAGGCGGCGGTCCATCAGCAGGAGCGTCATTGGGCGGTGGCGGGGGCAGATGCGAGGCAGCACCCGGCCGAGGCTCGGCGGGGTGGGCAGGCCGAGATCCTCGGTCGGCTGGGGTGCTTCGTCGTTCCTGTCCTTGTCGTCGCCCATCCAGATGACAAACTTCGCTAGCTCGGGAGCAAGCCCATTCGGCGGTAGCTCTCGATCAACTCGTCGAACAGTTTCACATCCGCTCGGCTGCGGGCGATGATCTGCGCCCCGGCGACGGCGGCATAGATGGCGCGGGCCCTCGACTCACCCTCGGCCGGCGAGGCGAGTTCGGCGGCGACCAAATGCTCGCGGAGCCAAGCGGTGTTCACGTCGGCGAACGCTTGGACCTCCTTCAGCACCGGCTCAGGCAACTCGTCACGTTCCGTCGCCATGAAGCTGCTCAGGCACATCCGATTGTCGCGCTCCAGGGATAGCCGGAAGATGCTCGGGTACCGCTGCAACGCCTCGGCCGGGTTTCGGGCATTCGTCGAGATGGCTTCGAGATCGCGGGCGATGTCTTCCCAGTAGCGCTGGGCGACCGCCTCGCCGAGGTGGGCCTTGGTGGCGAAGTGGTAGGTGATGCTGGCCGCCTTGATGCCGACGATCTCCGCGAGGTCGCGGAAGTTGAGGCCGCCGTAGCCATAGGCCATCGCCGCCTCCCTGGCGGCCAAGAGGATGGCCTCCCTCACGTTCCCCTTCGATGTCGCTGCCATGTCCAACCTCCGTCTGTCATATGACAGACAGGGGTCGACGGCACAAGATCCTCGCCATAGCTTGATACCTGTCATCTGACAGACAGGCAGCCAGGAAAGCGAGACGACGATGGCCGACAAGCTCAAGCTCTTCACCTCCCCCTCGGCGTTCCCGAACCCGCAGCGCCTGCGGATCTTCATGCACGAGAAGGGCATCGCCGACCGCTTCGACGAGACGGTCTACGACATGTCGCCGGTGGGCGAGCAGCGGGGCTGGCGGCACCTGAAGATGAACCCGTGGGGCGAGACGCCGACCCTCGCGCTCGCGGATGGCTCCTACCTCAGCGAGACCTCCGCCATCGCCCGCTACCTCGACGACACGTTCGAGGGCCGCAAGATCATGGGGGCGACGGCGCACGAGCGCGGTCTCGATCAGATGTGGGACAACCGCGTGTGGGTTCACGTCCTCTATCCCATCGTCACCGCCTTCCACGTCCTGCACCAGGGATTGGGCCCGAAGCTCGAACTGACCAGCAACCCGGCCTAGGGCGAGCATTCCCGCAAGGTGGCGCTGGCGCATGCCGGTCTCGTGGACCGGCATCTCGCGGACGGGCGCGATTGGCTGCTGGGTGGCGATCAGCCGACGTTCTCCGACATCACGTTGGCGACGGCGATTGCGTTCTCCAAGTTCCCCGTCAACGCCACCCCGCTCGACGAGCGGTTCGAACATCTCGATGCCTTCTGGCGGCGCTGGCAGGCTCGGCCGGCCTTCGTCGCCGCGTATGCCGACCGTAGCAGCGGTGTGCCGGAGATCGACAATCGCACGTGAGCGTTCCGCGGTCGGGCTGGCAACCGCCCGACCGCACTACCGCTCGGACCGACTTCGAGTGGCGCTCTGCGATGGCTGCTTCGGGGATGCGACAGCGAAGGTCCCTACGACCGGCTCGGGCGGAAGCCGCTGGTCCGCTGACCGGGAAGCATGCGTGGAAGCGGACGTCGCCGCTGCGCCGGCTTGCCAGCGCCCTCCGACGGTCAGAGCGTCCGCTTCTCGGCCATAGCTACCGCCAGGAGTCCGCCGCGCGTCAGTCGCTAGCCGGGCTCAAACCGGCGAGCAGGGGAGCGTGGGCCACAAGCCTGCGGACCAGGAAATCGTTGAACAGCCGCACGCGCTTCGTCTTCCGCGCTTCCCCCTGGGTGAGGAGCCAGAGCGTCCCGTACATGTGCAGGTCGGTCCCCGGCACCCTGACAAGGAGGGGGTCGGCATCCCCGACGAAACACGGCAGCGTCGTGATCCCGAGCCCTTGCCGGACCGCCGCGATCTGGGACCCGGCATCCGTGACCCTGATCGGGACCTCGGCGACGCGAACTTCGCCCTCGCCGGCCCAGTCCGGGACCCCATGGGCGCTGATGACGATCCAGCGTATGGGTTCGGACGCGCCTGCACTCCGCGCGGCGATGCAGTCGCGGGAGACGTAGACGCCCCCGAACAGGTCGGGCCCCTTCAGGCCGTGGAGATTGAGCGGCAGGCTCTTGCGGTCGTAGACGACCCGGATCGCGACGTCGGCTTCCCGGTTCGTCAGGTTCGCCAACTCGCCGGACGACGAGATGTCCATCTCGATGTCCGGATGCAGGCGCGCGAATTCGGCGAGGTCGGGCATAAGGAGGTGGGTCGAGAGGAACGGCGCGAGCGTCACCCGCAGGAGCCCGCGCACGCCCTGGTCCCGTCCGAAGACGCGGCCCTCCAGCAGGTTCGAGGTCGCCTCCATCCGGTCCGCGAGTTCGAGGACCTCCTCGCCCGCGCCCGTGATGCGGTAGCCTGACGGCAGCTTCTCGAACATCTGCACGCCGAGCCGTTCCTCAAGCTGGCCGACGCGCCGAAGCACGGTCGCGTGGTTCACGCCGAGGCGTTGGGCGGCCGCCCGCACCGAGCCGGCGCGCGCCACGGCCAGGAAATAGCGGACGTCGTCCCAGTCGATCATGGTGCGTCCTGTCACCGGGGGCACCCCTTCTAGGGCTCGTGTGCTGACGTCCCGGACGCCAACGCTTCGGCATCATCAAGAGCGATGTGTTGAAGAGGCTATGGTCTGCTGGTTCTAGCCGGCGCCACCCGTCTGCGCCATCCGGCTTCCGCGCCGGGTGGATCGATTTCGCACCACCCTTGTGCGCACCTTCGTACTCAACATCCGGCGGCGACGGATGCATCTCGGGGCTCTCGGGGACATCCCCAGTGTCAGGAACGGAGCACCGCAATGGCAGTCATGAAGAGGCTCGAAGGCAAGGTCGCGGTCATCACCGGCGGAAACAGCGGGATCGGATTGGCCACGGCCAAGCGCTTCATCGAGGAGGGCGCCCACGTCGTGATCACCGGGCGGCGGGAGAAGGAGTTGCAGGAGGCGGCGGCCTCGATCCGGGACAACGTCACGACGGTCGTGGGCGACGTCACCCGGCTGGAGGACCTGGACCGGCTCTACGCGGTCGTGAAGGAGAAGCACGGCCACATCGACGTGCTTTTCGCGAACGCCGGCTGGGGTGAGCTCGCACCACTCGCGGCGGCCACCGAGGCCCACTTCGACAAGACCTTCGACCTGAACGCGAAGGGGACGTTCTTCACCGTTCAGAAGTCCCTTCCCCTGTTCAGGGACGGGGGCTCGATCATCCTGACCTCCTCGGTCGCGAACGTCCGGGGAGACATGGCCTTCACGGCCTACGCCGCCGCCAAGGCGGCCGTGCGCTGCTTCGCCCGCGGCTGGACGGTGGAGCTGAAGGATCGAAGGATCCGCGTAAATTCCATGAGTCCCGGCCCCATCGAGACTCCGGCCCTGGAGAAGGTGGGCCTCACCGCCGAGCAGGTGGAGCAGGCGGTCGCCAGTTTCGCCTCGCAGGTCCCGCTCGGCCGCCGGGGCAAGCCCGAGGAGGTCGCGGCCGCCGTCCTGTTCCTCGCCTCGGACGAAAGCTCCTTCGTCACCGGCGTGGATCTCGCCGTCGACGGCGGCATGGCCCAGGTCTGACCTCGCACCGTACCGGATCGGGGTAAGCCATCATGAGCACCGAGCAGAACGTCCGGACGGTGAAGGACTTCTTCGCCGCTATGGAAAGGGGCGACGGGGAGGCGCTGCTGGCGCTGGTCGCCGAGGACATCGAGTGGATCGTCCCGGGCAAGGACTGGCCGCTGGCGGGAACGTACCGCGGGCGCGCGGGCCTGGCGCGGCTGCTGGAGACGGCGTCCGGCTCGCTGGAAACGTCGACGGAACCCCGGGAGTTCGTCGCCCAGGGCGACCGGGTGCTGGTCGTCGGCTTCGCCAGGGGGAAGGTGAAGGCCACGGACAAGCCGTTCGAGGATGATTGGGTCTTCGCCATCACGGTCCGGGACGGCAAGCTCACCCGCGTCCGGGAGTATGTCGACACCCAGGCCTTGACGCGGGCCGCCGAGACGGAGACGGCCCCGGCGCCCTCATCCACCGGGTCCTGAGCCGTAGGGCAAGCCTCACGAGGCTTGCCCCAACACAGCGCGCGCCGCGGAGCGACGTCTCGACGTCTCGACGCCGCGCGCTCGTCGCATGTCCGACCTGAAGGAGATCCCGATGTACGACCAAGCCACGCAATCCGAACTGGTCCGGTTCGCGCGCGTCGACGCGGGCGCCACGGTCATCGACGTCTACCCAGGGGGCGGTGACTGGACCCGCGTCCTCTCGGACGTCGTCGGACCCGAAGGCCGGGTCTACAGCTTCGTGCCGGCCGAGGTCGCGCACTTCAAGAACGACCCTGTCGGCCTCATGCGGACGCTGGCGGGTGAGCCGAGCCGGGAAAACGTCGACGCCGTCACCGCGGACCTCGTCGCGTTGGCGGAGGTCACGCAGCCCGCGGACGTCTTGTGGCTCCACCTGTTCTACCACGATCTCCACACCGCGCTGATCCAGGGCAAGGGCGCGACGGCGGCCGCCTTCAACGGGGCCGTCCATGACCTTCTGAGGCCGGGCGGGCGTTACGTCGTCGTCGACCACGCCGCCGCCGCCGGGTCGGGCACGAGCGACGCCCAAACCCTCCACCGGATCGATCCTGCGTTGGTCCGCGAGGAGGTCGAGGCGGCCGGCTTCGTGCTGGAAGCCGCGAGCACCTTGCTCGCAAACGAGGAGGATCCGCACTCGATCAAGGTGTTCGATCCGTCGATCAAGGGGCGGACGGATCGTTTCGCCTACCGGTTCATGAAAATCTAAATGGCTTGGCCGGTCCACCTCCCGATGTCCCGCAGGCACCTTGGGCGTGTCCGCTTCGGAGCAGATCAACAGATCTGATGAATGACTGAGCTGGGTGATCTTTTGCTGTTCCGCTTTCGGACCCGAAACCGCAGAAAGCGGACGCTCAGGGATTTGCTGATGGCCTGTTGCCTTTCGGGACAAGGCTGCACCGGTCTGGGCACTTTGGATCAGCTGGACGAGTCGCGCGGCCGGGCCGGCTTACGTCGACAGCGCGTCTACAGCGGAACGGAAGGCCTTCTGGCCGGCCTTGCCGAGCTGGCCCGCGCAGGCCGCCTGGGCTTTCTCCCAGAGGGGGTACGCCCGTGACAGGAGCGCCCGCCCTTCGTCCGTGGGAATGACGCGCCTGACACGCCGGTCATCGGCATCGGGCTGGATCGCGAGGAGCCCACGGTTCTCCAAGGGCTTAAGGTTGGCGGTGACGGTCGTCCGGTCCATCGCCAGGTTGTGCGCCAGGGTGCCTATGGTCGGTGCCTCGTCGCGGATGAGCATCATCATCAACGTGAATTGCCAGTTCGACAGTCCCGTCGGACGCAGGGCCGCGTCATAGCGGCGGCCGATGGCGCGGGCCGCCCGCTGGGCCGCGAAGCTGAAGCAGGTTTGCTCGACGGACGCGGCGATGGTCGAGGTCATTTCGGCGCCGGATGCCACGTGAAGCTCCCGAGAATAGTTGATACCAACGATATGAGGGGCATCTGCGCGACCCGCAATCCCCGAGGCCGAAAACGGACCGAGCACGAGATAAATGTTGATATCAACTCATGTGCGGCGGCGCACGGCGGCCCGCCATAAAGAGTTTATATCAACGTAATCGCAGCACGCCGAGGGGCCGGTCTGCACGGACCACGCAGCTTCCGACGCTCACTTGAGAAGGAGACCCATCATGACCGTTCGATCCGCTTTCGCCGCCGCAGCCCTCGCCACCAGCCTGGCGACCATCGCAGCTCCGGCCCTGGCCCAGCAGGCACAGACCTTCGAGGCCTGGGGACACACCTTCAACGTGCCGGGCTCGCGTCCAGGCGTCCCCTTCGCGGCGCACCGCGGCAGAAGCGCCGAGGCCAAAGCCTCCGTCTCACCCGGTCAGTCCTACGCCTCTGGCTTGGCGGGGTCTGTCACGAACGCGACCACAGTCGACCGGCAGGCTCCCCGCAGAATCAATGTCTGGGGCTCGTGGCTCGACGCCCCGAATTACTGAAGCATCTCGGCCGAAAATTACCGGTCACCGCAAGCAAGACCAATGTCATCGAAGAGTGCGTCGATGGCATTCGTCCCAATCTCGGCATTCGGCAAGTCATACGGCGACTGAACCGGGGCTCAATCCCTACGCATCCCGAAGGAATGACGTCATGAACATGCGTTCGCTCGTTCTCTCCGCCTTCGCGACCGTGATCATGGTGGGCGCGGCAACGGCGGATGACCGCATCAACGTCACGCCGCCGATCTATCGCGAGCAGGCCCGCATCACAGCGTCGGTGCATCCGGCCTCGGACTTGACCACCACGCCGTCCTTGGTACCGCCCGCCGGCGCGTCCCGGCCCGTCGTCGCCGTGGCCGGCAGCGTGGCGGACCGTTGAAGCGAAAGCCTCGGCCTCCGGTTGGCGAGGGCCCTCGAACCCGCACCGACGCGTGAATCATCGCTGAGGGCGCACCGGAAGGGAGCGGCCCGCCAAGCCTTTGTCGCGGGCTCCGGCCGCGAGCCGGTCGCGTCGTGGACTGGCCGGCCCGGGACACGTCACGACCGACGGTCCCGGATCGCGCCACGGACGCCGCGCGCGCCGCGCGTCCAGGAACCGTCGGAGCCCATCGTGTGGCCCGATGCTCCCAGGACGCGTCACGTCTCAGGTGGACGCAGCCACAAGCGCCTCCCGCAGGCGTCCGTCGAGCTCGCCCGCCACCGCATCGACGTCCTTGTCGCCGAACTGACCGAAACTGGTCTTCGGCCGGTCGTACTCGAAGACGGCGCGTCCGTCGTGGTCCTCGCTCAGGAGCACCCTGATCGGGGCGTAGAGCGCGGACGAGAGGACGTGGCGCGTCATCTCGGAGGCCGTGAGCGGGTTGCCGATGTCGTACTGGATTGCCCGGCGTTGCAGTCCGGCGACCTGCAGCAACTGGCCATGGTTTCGCGTACCGAAGATCGAGAGGGGTGCCTGCTTCCATAGAAGGTCGCGGGCCGCATCCACCTTTCCAGCAGCCAGGAGCTGAACGTAGGCATTGTCGATGAGGGGCACCGCGGCCTCCAAGGCCGCCCGCACCGCCTCGAACGGCTTCGCTGAACGGATCGTGACGTGTTCGGTCGTGACGGGAACGGACGATATCTCGGGGTTCTTCATCGGGACTCCTGCTCCTCCCTGGGAATGCCCGGCGCCGTGTGCGGCGTTACCGGCGAGCACGAGGGCTCCGCTCCCGAACAACACGGTTCGGCGGGACGGGCCGCTGGCCGCTCGTGGGATCCGCCCCGCGGCATTCGACGGCCGCCAGTGCCGGGAATGCCGCGAGACCATGGTCGCATCGGACATATCGGGCTTCCTACGTTCAGTTCGTCGTGGCCGAGACGACGACGTTCGCCCAGTCCTGAGGACGCTCAAGCGCGCTGAAATGGCCAGTGTTTGCGAGGGTGATGACCTTCGGCGCAGGCACGCTCCGTTCGACGCCGGCGCGGTCCTCGCGGGAAGACCAGTCGCGATCACCCCAGACGAGCGTGACGGGGGCCTTGATGGCGCCGTAACGCGAACGGGCCGCGACGAAGCTCGGGAGCGCCTTCAGGAGCCGTCGCATGCCCTTCCCGTAATCGCGACGCATGCCCACCCGCGAGATCTCGTCGAGCAGGTCGTCGGGCAGCTTCCGCGGGTCGGCGAAGCCGCCCTTGAGGATGCCGCCGGTGATCGAACGGTTCTCGGTGGCCGCGAAGACCGGGCCTATCAGGGGAGCACGCACGCTCTTGACGATGATGGACGCGAGCAGGTTGGCCCGTTCCAGACCGGGCAGGTAGTCGTAGGTGTTGAAGGCCACGACGCGTTCCACCCCGTCCCCGAGTTCCGCCGCCAGCGAGAGGGACAGCGTGGCACCTATCGACTCGCCGGCCAGGATCGGCCGGCGGAGACCGAGGACCTGCAGGAATTCCTTGAGCTGCGCCCGGAGCGTCGGCTCATCCTTCGGCCGCTCCGGCAGCAGGTCCGACCAACCGAAACCCGGCAGGTCGAGGGCGTAGACGGTGAAGTGCCGCGACAGCAGGGGAATCACGAACTGGAAGATGTCCAGCTGCGTGCGCACGGTGTGCGTCAGGACGAGATCCGGCCCTTCTCCGGACCTGACGTAGCGCATCCGGGTCCCGCCCTTCAGCGTGGCGTAGGCGATGTCACCCGCGTGGAGCCAGCGGCGCGTGTACTTCCGGGCGTCATCCTCGACGGTGTCGAGCGTTACTTGCGACATCACTACGCCTCCCTTCGGCAACCAGATCTTCGCGACCATCCCGCGCTCGTTGAGAGCCCGGCCTCCGGTGCCGCTCAGGGTGGGCAGGACGGCTCCGCCGCTCTCGACCGGTCGGCGAGAGGCGGAAGGCCGGTCCGTGCGCGCAACTCGGCCATCTCCGCTTCGAGCCGTGAGATGCGTCGGTCGTGGATCTCGGCCTCGGTCGTGGCCAGGGCGGCCTCCATCGCCGCGAGCCTTTCCCAAAGGCTTCGCCACGTAGCCGGAGAGCGCAGTTTCTGAACCGTGGACCCGATCATGGCCATGTCCTCGCTTGTCGACTGCGGGCTACGGGGCGGCCGGAACACGCGACGCCTCCAGGTTACCGGGCGTCGCCTACTCGACGTCGGCGGAGCGCAGGTTGAAGCTCGGTGCTTCCCGGCCGTCCTTGGATGCCGCGGAAAGCAGCGAGAGCTGGCCCTCGGCGACCCAGATTCTGTGGCCCACGACCGTCACGCCCGTCGGGCCGGCGAACTGCGCGATGGGTTCGATCCGCGCCTGGTCGCCCGAGACCGTGACGCGGCTCAAGGCGCCGCTGCCCTCGACCATCACGAAGCCGTCACGGAACATGCGCAGCCCGTCCGGAAACTTCAGGGCCCGCGTCGTTCCGAGCCGGGTGACCGGGCCGGCGGCGCCGTTCGTCACGCCGATGCGGAACATCTCCCCGCCCAGGAATGTGTTCACGTAGAGGTTCCGGTCGGCCCCGAATGCAATGCCGTCGAGCCCGTTCTTAAGGGCGTCGTCCTCGACGAAGACCTCGAACGTCGCGGCGCCCGGCTTGAGCCTCAGGATACGCGGCGCCAGCGTGTCGGTGACGTAGAGCGCGCCGTCCCCGTCCAGGGCAAAGTCGTTCGCCAGGGCCTTTCCGCCGGGCAGCCGGACGCTCAGCTTAAGGTCTCCCGACGCAAGATCGAAAGCCTTGACCCACCCGCCTTCGGTAGCGGTTGGCCCGGGCGCGCCGATGGCCGTGGCGTCATTCGACGCGACCCACAGGGTGCCGCGCCGTTCGTCGGCCAGCAGCCCGAACGTCGACCGCGTGCCGTGTTCACCGGGTTTCAGGAAAGGCGTAGCCGTCGCCACGCCGCCCGCGATCCTCAGGATACCCCCGTCGGCGATGCTGCTGACGAAAAGCGTGCCGTCGGCGAGGGACGTCACGCTCTCCGGGAAACGGGCGGTGTCCGGCAGCCGTATTGCCGTCGGCCCATCGGCGGCAGACGCGGGCAAGGCCGCCCAGGCAATCGCCAGCGACAGCGCCGGGATCCCCAGCGCGTGCCGAACCGTCCGAATGCGTAACATGGAACGACCTCTTCGTTCGCCGGGTGGCGGGGCGGTTCGGGTCCAGGGCGCTTCGCAGAAGCCGGTGAGACCAGGCGCAGTCCGGAGTAGGCCAGTCAGGCGGCCTCGACCGCGAGCGCGATGCCCTGTCCCCCGCCGATGCAGAGGGTGACCAGGCCGCGCCGGATGCCGTCGCGACGCATGGAGTGGAGCAGGCGGGTCGTCAGGACCGCGCCGGTAGCGCCGATGGGATGGCCGTGTGCGATGGCGCCACCCTCGACGTTGATGATGTCCTCCGGCAGGCCGAGTTCCTTGGCGACCGCCAGGGGCACGACCGCGAACGCCTCGTTGATCTCGACGCGCTCCACGTCGCCGAGCGACCACCCGGCACGCTCCAGCGCCTGGCGGACGGCGGGCACCGGCCCCAGTCCGAACAGGCCCGGCTCGCAGGCCCCGATGCCGTAGGCCACGAGCCGTCCGAACGCCTCCAGGCCGTTGGCGTCGGCAAAGCCGCGCTCGGCCACGAGCATCGCCGCCGCACCGGAGTTCAGGCCCGGCGCGTTTCCAGCCGTGATCGTCCCGTCCTTGCGGAAGGCGGGCCTCAGCCTCGACAACGTGTCGATTGTGGTCTCCGGCCGCGGCGCCTCGTCGAGGGCGAAGGTCTCCACGCCCTTGCGACCCTTGACCTCGACGGCGACGATCTCGGCGTCGAACGCACCGGCGGACTGGGCTTTCTCGAACCGCGCCTGGGAGCGGGCCGCCCAGGCATCCTGGGCCTCGCGGCCTATCTGGGCGCGCGTCGCCAGGTCCTCGGTGTGCCACCCGGAATGCTCGCCCGAGAAGGCGTCGTTCAGCCCGTCGCTCAGCATGCTGTCGAGGATCTGGGCATGGCCCATGCGATGGCCCCAGCGACCGCCCTCCATCAGGTACGGCGCCCGGTCCATGTTCTCCATGCCGCCCGCGAGCGCGACATCGTGGTGGCCGAGCCGGATCTCGTCGGTGGCCGTCGCGATGGCCTGGGCGCCGGAGCCGCAAACCCGGTTCACCGTGAGGGCCGGCACCGAGACAGGGATGCCCCCGTTCACAGCGGCCTGGCGGGCCGGGTTCATGCGGTTCCCGGCCTGGACGACGTTGCCCATCGTCACGCTTCCGAGCCTACCACCGTCCAGCCCCGAACGGCGTATGGTCTCGCGGATCGCGGTCGCGCCGAGTTCGGTCGCGGCGACGCCTTTCAGGCTCCCGCCATAGGCGCCGATAGCGGTCCGCACGGGATTGCAGAGGACGATGTCACGCATGGTCAGGCCTCCATGTCCGTCGAAAGCGTGGCGTCAACAGATCTTGTACCAGTCGGACACATCCCAGCTTCGGTCTGGCTTAGCTGGGACGCTGGTGTCGGGCGTGTCGACGATGAGGCAGGTCATCGTCGCCTTGGCGCAGGTCTGCCCCTCGGCATCGTCGAGATGCGCTTCAGCGATCATCCGCTGCTCTCCGACGTCGATGATCTTGGCTGTTACTGTCAATTCGCCCGTCGTGGCCTTAACGGGACGCAGGTAGCTGATCCGGGTGTCCAGCGTGGTGTAGGTCCGACGGTCCGGCAGGACGGACTGGAACGCGGATCCGAGCGCCAAGTCGAATAGGGCGGCAACGGTGGTGCCATGGGCCGGCCCGAAGGGCTCGTAGAGATAATCGACGGGCCGTCGGCGCAGCCTCGCGTTGCCCTCGGCGACCGATACGAATTCGATGCCGAGCAGGCTCATCGGGGACGGTGGCAGGATCTCCCCCGTGGCCATGGCGCGGAGCAGGGTCAGTCCTGGCCCTCCACCTCCGAGGCGGCCGGTGCCGCCGCGGGTTTTTGGCGCGTCCGGGGGCATGTCGGCTTCGAGCGCATTTGCGTCAGCGTCTGGCTTGAGATCGTCCATGGGGTGCGAACTCCAGTGCCGTGCCTGAGGTGACGTGGTCGGACCCATCCGGGGCAGTCGCGCCACAATAAATATTATGACCAACATCTATTATGGCAATGGCGGCGCGTCAACCGCCGTGTCGGTTCATCCGCGGATGACTTTCTTTCGGGAGCGTGGTCCCTCGGCCGATGGGCATCCGTCTCAGGACGATGCTCGCGTTCACGCCCCCAAATCCGAAGCCGTTCGAGAGTGCGTAGTCCACGGTTGTCCGCCGCGCCGTCGGACCGATCAGGTCCAGGCCGTCGGCGGCCTCGTCTGGGTCCGTCAGGTTGAGCGTGGGCGGGAGCATGCCCTCGCGCAGCGCCTGCACCGTGATGATGGCCTCCAGGCCGCCGGCCGCGCCGAGGAGATGCCCGGTCGCTGACTTGGTCGAGGAAATCGCCGGGCCGCCTTCGCCGAAGACGGACCTGAGCGCCGCCAGTTCGCCCGCATCACCGACCGAGGTCGCGGTCGCGTGCGCGTTCACGTAGCCGATGGCGGCGGGTTCGAGCCCCGCCATCGCCAGGGCCGTGGTGATCGCCTGCCGGGCGCCGCTCCCGTCCGGCGGGCCGGCGGTGAGGTGGTAGGCGTCCGCGCTGGTGCCGTACCCGACCAGTTCGGCCAGCGGGACGGCACCGCGCGCCCGTGCATGGTCCAAGGTCTCCAGCACGAGGATGCCGGCACCCTCGCCCATGACGAAGCCGTCGCGGCTTCGGTCGAAGGGACGGGAGGCGGCCTCGGGCGTGTCGTTGTAGGCCGTCGAGAGGCTGCGGGCCGCGGCGAAGCCGCCGAGCGCGACCCGGGTGACGCAGGCTTCCGCGCCGCCGCAGACGACGACGTCCGCCTCGCCGCCGCGGATGAGGCGCATTCCGTCCCCGATGGCCTGGACGCTCGCGGCGCAGGCGGTGACGGGCGCGCCGAGCGGCCCCTTGAAGCCGTACCGGATGGAGACGTGGCCGGCGGCCAGGTTGACCAGGAAGGACGGCACGGTGAAGGGAGACAGGCGCTGCGCGCCGCGGGTGCGTACGGTCTCCACCGCGTCGGCGATGCTCTGGAAACCACCGATGCCTGACGCCACGACGGTCGCGGTGCGGATGCGTTCCGACTCGCTGGACGGTGTCCAGCCGGACTGTCGGAGCGCCTGGTCCGCCGCCGCCAGCGTGAACTGGATGAAACGGTCCATCTTGCGGCGGTCCTTCACCGGGATAAGGGCGTCCGGATCGAACCCATCCGGGTCCTCGTCACGGGACGGCACGAGCCCGGCGACCTTCGCGTCGATGTCGGGGACCAGGTCGTCCGGCAGGCGCCGCAGGCCGGACCCGGATGCGACGAGCCTGCGCCACATGCCCTCGACGCTGCATCCGAGGGGGGACACGACGCCCATACCGGTGACCACGATCCGCTCGCGCATGGATATCCTCTCGCCGAGATCGTGCGCGTAGCGGCGCACGGCACAGGCAGGTCCCGACAGAGGCCGGGCACCGGCATTCCTTCAGGCCGTCAGGGACGCGCCGCCGTCAGGCGTGAGCCGGCACGGTCGGCCCGGTCCCGTGGATGTCATGCCGAGACCGAAGTCCGCGCCGCCTCGATGAGCTCGGTCGCCAACGCCTCGTCGTCGACGGCCCGCGCCAGGACGACGGCACCGACGAGCGTCGACAGAGTCGCCAGGGACCGTTGCCTGCGGCGCTCCTTGGCTGCCTTGGGCGTCAGGCCGGCGAGGATGGAGGACATGCGCTCGACCCCCTGGGTGAAACGCGCACGGACGGGGCCGCCCCGCGGCTCCCGCGCGACGTCGTTCGCCAGCGCGGCGAGCGGACAGCCCATGCCGGGTGCCCGGACGTGCCCGAGGGAGAGATAGTTGGCGATGATGGTGTCGACGGTCCCGCGGTTGTCCTCGTCCAGCGCGGTATCGAACGCCTCGGCGGTAAGCGCTTCCTTGTTGGCGAACTGGCCGTAGAACCCCCCATGGGTGAGACCGGCGGACGCCATGATGTCGGCCACGCCGACGCCATTGATGCCGCGCTCCCGGAACAGCAACGCGGCGGCCTCGACGACGCGTCGGCGGTTGAGCTTGGCCTGTTCCTGCGAGACCCTGGGCATTGCTTGATCCTCCGGCGTTCTTCAGTCCAATATAGATGCGAAACGTCATCTAAGAAGGGTCGTCCCTCGTGCGGTGGCCCGCTGCTGCCGAGAAAGGCGAAGCGAACCCGGCACGACAACCGGCCGGCCTGCGTAGGGGGGCTTGGTCGCAGGCCGGCCGGTGCACCGCGCGTTCGGCCGACGAACGCGCGATCCCGGAATGCCCCGTCACCGGGACATCGGTCCGTGTCCCTGGATCAACGCTGCGCCTGAACCGGCATCGCGTCGGATCCAGACGCGACGCCGGTTTCGACGGGCGCCCGGTTGACCCGGAACCAGAGGGCGTAGAGGGCAGGCAGGAACAGCAGCGTCAGGAGGGTGCCCACGCCGACGCCGCCGATGAGGACGTAGGCCAGCGCGCCCCAGAACACCGAATGCGTCAGCGGGATGAAGGCCAGCATCGCCGCCGCCGCCGTGAGGATCACGGGACGCGCGCGCCGCACCGTCGATTCGACGATGGCCTCGTAGTCCGACAGGCCCGCCGCGCGGTCGTGGTGGATCTGGTCCACCAGGATCAGGGTGTTGCGCATCAGGATGCCCGACAGCGCGATCAGGCCGAGGATGGCGTTGAAGCCGAAGGGCTGGTGAAAGACCAGCAGCGTCGGGACGGCGCCCACGAGGCCGAGCGGCGCGGTTGCGAACACCATGAACATGGTGGTGAACGAGCGCACCTGCAGCATGATGACCGTCAGCGTCACGATCAGCATCAGCGGGAAGACCGCGACCAGCGCGTTCATCGCCTTCGCGCTCTCCTCCACTGCGCCGGCCGTGTCGATGCGGTAGCCGGGCGGAAGCTTCGCCTTGATCGCGTCGAGCTCGGGGAAGATTTGCGCGTGGATGTCCGGCGGCTGCTTCCCGTCGAGCACGTCGCCCTGCACGCGGATGTACGTCTCGCGGTTGTAGCGCTTGAGCACCGCGTCCTCGGTGCGGCTCTCCAGGTGCGCCACCTGCGAGACCGGCACCTGGCGCCCGTCATGGGTGGTCAGGGTCAGGTCGCCGATGTCGCCGAGCGAGCGCCGCTCCGGGCCGGGGCTGCGCAGGAGCACGTCGACCGAGCGCAGGTTCTCGCGGACTTGCGTGGCCGGCGTGCCGTTGAGATAGCTCTGCAGTTGCAGGCCGGCCTCCTTGGGCGTCAGGCCGATCAGCCGCAGGCGCTCCTGGTCGAGGACGAGGTGCTGGCTCGGGGTCTTGTCGCCCCAGTCGAGGTGGACGAGGCGCATGTTGGGGTTCGCCATCATGACGTCTCGGACTTGATCAGCGATGCCGCGGATGACGTCGGGATCGGGTCCCATCACGCGGAAGGCGACGGGGAAGCGGATCGGCGGGCCGAATACGATTTGCAGGACGCGCACCCGCGCTTCCGGGAACAGCCCGTCGGCGACGAGCTTGCGCAGCTTGATGCGGAGCGCGTCGCGGGACGCGGCGTCGGAGCTCTGGACGACGATCTGCGCGAAGGCGGGATCCGGCAGTTCGGGGTCGAACGAAAGCACGAAGCGCGGCATGCCCTGGCCGATGTAGCTCGTGATCTCGCGCGCCTCGGGGAGCCCCCGGACGGCCGCCTCGACCTTCTTCACGCTCGCCTCGGTGGTGGCGAAGGCGGAGCCGGTGGGCAGCGTCACCTCGACGATCAGTTCCGGGCGCTCCGAGTTCGGAAAGAATTGCTTCTCGACCTTGCCCATGCCGACGACGGCCGCCGCGAACAGCATCACGGTGATCCCGGCGGCCAGCCATTTGTGGTCGACGGAGCCCCGGACCACGCGGCGCAGGCGCTCGTAGTTCTTCGTGGCGTAGATCGCCTCGTGGCCGCCCTCGACCTTCTTGATGTTGGGCAGGAGCTTGACGCCGAGGTACGGCGTGAAGGTCACCGCCACGATCCACGAGATGATCAGCGAGAAGCCGACTACCCAGAAGATGTTGCCGGCGTACTCGCCCGCCGTGGAGGCGGCGAAGCCGACCGGCAGGAAGCCCGCGATGGTGACGAGCGTGCCGGTGAGCATCGGCGCGGCGGTGGCGCTCCAGGCATGGGTCGCGGCCTCGACGCGGTCGTAGCCCTCCTCCATGCGCACGACCATCATCTCGATGGCGATGATGGCATCGTCCACGAGCAGGCCGAGCGAGATGATCAGGGCGCCGAGCGTGATGCGGTCGAAGTCGCGCCCGGTGAGCATCATGACCACGAACACGGCGGCGAGCGTGATCGGGACCGCGAGCGCGACGACGATGCCGACCCGGAAGCCCAGCGCCACGAGGCTGACCACGATGACCACCGACAGGGCGGTGAAGAACTTGACCATGAACTCGTGGATGGCGTCCTCGATGACCTTCGCCTGGTCGGTGATCTTCGCGAACGTGATGCCGGTCGGCAGTTCGTGGTGGATCGTCACCTCCTCGGCGTTGAGCGCCTCGCCGAGCGCCAGGCCGTTGAAGCCCGGCTTCATCACGAGGCCGAGCATCAGCGCCGGCTCGCCGTCGTTGCGGATCTCGAAGACCTTCGGGTCCTCGTAGCCGCGCTTCACGTCGGCGATGTCGCCGAGCTTGAGGCTGCGGTCGCCGACCGCCACCGGCAGGTTGCGGATCGCGTCGAGGCCGTCGATGGCGCCGTCGAGTCGGAGGTAAACGCGCGGGCCGGCGGTCTCGACGAAGCCGGCCGGCGTCACGTCGTTCTGGTTGGCCAGCGCCGCGAGCAACTGCTGGCCCGTGATGCCGAGCGTCGCCAGGCGCTGATAGGAGATCTCGACGAAGATCTTCTGGGCCTGCTCGCCGAGGATGTTGATCTTCTCGACTCCAGGAACGCGCAGCAGCCGCTGGCGCAGGTCCTCGGCGCGAAGCACGAGGTGCCGGTGCGGCAGGCCCTGCGCCTGGAGGGCGTAGAGGGCGAAATAGACGTCCGAGAACTCGTCGTTGAACAGCGGCCCCATCACGCCCCGTGGCAGGGTGGAGGCCTGGTCGGACAGCTTCTTGCGCGCTTGGTAGAACTGCTCCTGCAGCTTCGCCGGCGGCATGCTGTCCTTGAAGTAGACCTTCATCAGCATGAGCCCGGGACGGACCGTGGTCTCGACGCGGTCGTAGTAGACGAGTTCCTGCAGGCGCTTTTCCAGCGGGTCGGCGACCTGCCGCTGAATCTCCGAGGTGGTCGCGCCGGGCCACGCGGCCGAGACCGACATGGTCTTGACGGTGAAGGCCGGATCCTCGGCGCGGCCGAGCTTCTGGAAGGCGAAGAATCCGGCGGCGGTCACCGCGATGATCAGAAAGAGCGTGACGGCGCGCTCGCGGACCGCCAGGGCGGAGAGATTGAAGCCGGTCATTGGGCGACTCCCGTCAGGCTCGCGGGGGCCTGCCGGACCGCTTGGCCGGCCTTCAGGAGGTGGGCGCCGAGCGACACGATGCGGTCGCCCGGGCTGAGGCCCGCTACGACCTGGGCGCTTTCCTCGGACATGCGGGCGACGGAGACCGCCTGGGCGGTGACCGTCTTGGTGTCGGCGTCGAACTTCCAGACCGCCGAGCCTCGCCCGAGGTCGAACAGGGCCCCGAGGGGTACGTCGACCGATGCCGTGCGCTGTGCATCCAGCGGCTTGAGCCGGAGCGTCACGGTCGCCCCGAGCGGCGCGGTCTCGCCTCCGCCAGAGAGGATGTAGCGGGCGCGATAGGTCCGTGTGGCCGGATCGGCGGTGGCGGAGAGTTCCCGTAGCTTGGCCGGGTAGGTGGTCTCGCCCTCGGCGTAGAGGGTCGCAGATGCTGAGCCCTTCGCGAGCTGCCTGCTGCCCTCCGGCAGGAACACCTCCGCTTCGCGGGCACCGTCGCGGGCGAGCTTGACGACGGTCTGGCCGGCGGCGACGACCTGGCCCGGCTCGGTCGGGACCTCCATCACAACGCCGTCGGCATCGGCCTGGAGCTCGGAATAGCCGGCTTGGTTCGCCACTTGGCTCGCCTGCGCCTCCGCGTTGGCGAACTGGGCGACGGCGGCGTCCGCGGCGGCCTTGTTCTGGTCGTAGGTCTGCTTTGAGGTCCAGCCGTCGCCGACGAGCTTGCGGCTGCGCTCATCGTCGGCCTTGGCCTTGATCATCTGTGCCCGGGCCGCCTCGACCGAGGCCCGCGCCGCGTTGAGCGCCAGGGTGAAGTCCGTCCGGTCGAGGCGCATCAGCGGCTGACCGAGCCGGACGTGATCCCCCGGGTCGACGAGGCGCTCGTAGATCTTGCCGCCGACCCGGAAACCGAGGTTGCTCTCGGTCCGGGCGCGGATGACGCCGGTGTAGCGCGCGATGCCAGCCGCCGCCGGCGCGACCGCGACCGTCTGCACCAGCGGCGGCTCCGGGGGCACTGCGGTCTCGGCCGGCGAGCAGGCTGCCAAAGCCAGCGGGGTCAGAACAAGGAGAGCCCTGGGGTCCATCACACCGCTCCTCTGCGGCCATTTTCGACCGCAACAATCATTATGGTCGACATTTATTTTGATCTGGGACGGACGTCAATGCCGCCGCTGTTCGGATGTCCCGGCCAGGGGTGCCGAAGCGCACGATGTCGGCAGGCGGGCCGGTCGGACACCTCCCCGGATGTCGTGGAATGGCCTAAACGATACAGGCCGCACGGGATTGGCTTGTCGAATAGGGGCAATTGCACATATTGGTTTCGACGGGTGGTTGCCCGGACGCATGATCACGGACGAACGAAGATGATCCAGGAATTGCGTGTCCAACACGTCGAGCACGTCGTAACGCAGTCGTTCGAGACGGTCGTCGCCGCCTTCGAGGACGCTGTGGGGTCAATCGAGGAGGTCGGCTGGCTGGCCCTTCCAGGTGGTGCGCATGACGAGGGCGAGTTCCGGAGCCGGGTCGAGAAGCATCTTGGACCGAGCGGCTTCACCCGCTTCCTCACGCTCGACCACGGAGACTGGCTCAAGCTCTACGGACAAGACGCCAAGGTGGTGATGTACACCCTGGGCAACCCGCTCATCGCCATCACGATGCTGCGCCATGACATCCGGGCCGGCCTCAACGTTCCCGTCCGGCTCGTCATCTACCGGGATGAGGCCTCCGCCACGACGCGCCTCGCGTACGACGTGCCTTCCACGCTGATGGGCAACATCGCGGATGAGGCGTGCCTCGCCGCGGCGCGAGGCCTCGATGCCAAGCTTGCCGCCCTCGCGGAACAGGTGACCGGCACCACGGCGTGAACCCGTCCTCGCTCAAACAGGAGAACGCCATGCGCCTGCTCGTCGTGGGGGCCGGATCGACCGGCGGTTACATCGGGGGCCGGCTCGCCCAAGAGGGCCAGGACGTGACCTTCCTCGTTCGACGGGGCCGCGCCGAACGGCTGCGACGCGACGGCCTCAGGATCGTCAGCCCGCTCGGCGACGCGACCGTCGAGCCGCAACTCGTGACAGCCGACACCCTGGACGAAACCTTCGACGTCGTCCTCTTATCGGTGAAGGGCTTCCAGCTCGATGCGGCGCTCGACGACCTCGGTCCGGCCGTCGGGCCGGACACAATGATCCTACCAGTGCTGAACGGCATGCGGCACATGGAGATCCTGGCTAGGCGCTTCTCGGCCGGGAACTTGGTCGGTTGCGCCCTCAAGATCGCGACCATGCTCGACGACGAGGGGCGCGTGGTGCACCTCAGCCCACTTCAGGATCTCGCCTACGGGGAGCTTGACGGCGGCACGACGCGACGCATCCAGGCGCTGCACGAGCTGATCCGGGCGGGCGGATTCCAGCCACGCCTGTCCCGCGAGATCCGGCGCGAGATGTGGGAGAAGTGGATCCTCCTGGCCACCATCGGCGCCGTGACCTGCCTGATGCGCGGGCCCATCGGGGAAATCGAGGCCGCGCCCGGCGGTCCGGCCTTCGCGCTCGCTGTCCTGGACGAGGCCGTGGCGACCGTCCGGGCCATCGGCACAGGCCCCTCGGAGGCTTTCCTGACTGCGACGCGCGATCAACTGACCGCCAAGGGCTCGCCCCTGACGTCCTCGATGTACCGAGACCTCCTCAATGGACGCCAGGTCGAGGTCGAGAATATCATCGGCGACCTCGTCCGCGCCGCGGCTGGCGCCGGCATCGAGACGCCGCTGCTCGCCGCCGCCTACACGCATCTCTCGGTCTTCCAGAACAGGCTCGGAAACGCCTGAGACGAACCGACCCTGCCTGTTATCCGGCGAAGGCACGCCTAACGGGCCGTACCGGGAAGATCGGTCGTGGTGACCTGGCGCATCAGGTTTTTGAGACCGGCTGCCTCATCCTGCCCGAAGCTGGCCTGGAAGCCTTCCTCGGCGGACTTCCAGAGTGGCTTGGCCAAAGCGAGGAGCGCGCTTCCCTCCGGCGTGAGCGCCACGACCCGTCTTCGGCCATCGCTCGCCGATTGCCGGACGGTCAGAAGTCCGCGCCTGTCCAGTGGTCGCAGGAGATGGCCGAGGGTCGAGCGATCCATGACCAGAAGCGCGGCGAGTTGCTGGACCGACGGCTCGCCGTGGCGGTCGACCTTGGCCAGGATGGAATACTGGTTGAGGCCGAGGCCAATTGGAGCCAGCACGCCGTCATAGAGACGCGTCAGGTGCCGGGCGGCCTGCCTCACGGCGGAGCAACTGCAGGCCTCCGGTGGCAGGTCGTCCATATGTGCTTCTCGCTCCCTTGGCGTCCACGGCCCATTGCCGGCATCGAGATGGCGGCAATTGCCCCTGTTCGCAACGAGGGAATCAAGGTCCGCTCATGTTCGAGCGGAGAGCAATGGCCTCACTGGCGATCCGAGGAAGTAGGCTCTTCGGCTGCCTTCAGGAGCGCGGCGACCGCATGCTTGGCGGACACGAACGGTGAACCGTCGCCGTAAACCTGCGAGAGCAGCAGGGCTCCCTGGAACAGCACGTTGATCTGCTTGCCCACCTCGGCCGGCCTTGAGAGCCCGGCCCGCTCGCAGAGGTCGACGAAGCGTCGCTCGACGTAAAGCGCCGCATGCTTCCCGTGCGCGGCCAATCCGGGGTGCTTGCCGACGAACTCCTGGGCCGCCTTGATGCCCAGGCAGCCGCGCGTCGGGTTCTCGTCGATCATCGCCCTGCGGGCATCGAAGAAGGCCATGATCTGCTGGCGCGGCTGGTCGTTCGAAGCCGCCACGGGATCGAAAAGCTTCCCGACGATGAATTGTCCGTAGTGCTCAAGGACTGCCTCGATGAGGTCGTCCTTGGTCGGGAAATACTTGTATAGCGTACGCTTCGAGATGCCGCTCTCCGAGAGGACGGCATCGACGCCGGTCGCATGGAAACCGCCGTCGTAGAAGCGGTCGAAAGCCTGCCGCACGATCTCCCGTTTTTTTTCCTCGCCCCGCGCGTCGCCCGCCATCGGCACCCCTTTTCGCCTCGCCGTACCATACCGAACGACCTTGACCGGGTAAACCGATCTGTTTACGTGACACCAATGTAAACAGATCGGTTTACACCGCCGCGGGACGGGTCCCGCGTGCGACGCCTATCGGAGGAGATATCATGTCCCTGCAGAACAAGGTGGTCCTGGTCACCGGCGCCAACCGCGGCATCGGTGCGGCCGTCGTCCGCGAGTTCCTCAAGGCGGACGTGGCGAAGGTCTACGCCGCCGCGCGCAGCGTGGCTTCCCTGCCCGACTTCGGCGACCGCCGGGTCGTGCCGCTGCAACTCGACGTGACCAGCGACGCATCCGTCACCGCGGCCGCCGGCACCGCCAGGGACCTCGACATCCTCGTCAACAACGCCGGCACCATGGCGTTCGGCGACTGGATCGCCACCAGCCAGGACGCGGTCGAGGCCGACATGAACGTCAACTACTACGGCACGATGCGGGTCATCCGAGCCTTCCTGCCGCATTTCACCGGCCGTGGATCGGGGACGATTGCCAACGTCGTCAGCGTCGTCGGCCTTGCGCCCGTGCCGCTCCTGGCCGGTTACTCGGCCTCCAAGGCCGCCCTGCAGTCGCTGACCCAAGCGCTACGAGGCACCTTGGCGAAGTCCGGGGTCACCGTCGTCGGGATCTATCCCGGCCCCATCGACACGGACTTGGCCAAGGACATGCCGATGGAGAAGGCGTCGCCCGAACATGCGGCCGCCCACATCGTCCAGGGCCTCGCCGAGGATCAGACCTCGATCTTCCCGGACCCCACGGCGCAGCAGATCGGCCAGCTTTGGTCCCAGACCGGACCGCAGCTCGAAGCCGCGCTGCAGGCCGGTGGCTGACAGACCTCGTCATTTGGCTTTCCGGTGCCTGCGGGCCCGACGCATCGAGGCGGGGGTGGCGACAGTCGCCGCCCTCACTCGGACAGCCGCAGCGTCGCCCACGCATGCGCGTGGACCGAGCGGGTGACATCATGCCGGCTTCATTGCGCTCCGCCGTACCATTCGGGCTGGCGTGCATCGGAAAGAGTGCCGTACGCCGAGGTATCGCGCCGGCGGTAGCCGCCTGTATAGGATGCCGCCGGCCGTCGATATTTCCGTGGCCGGTCGCCTAGCGGACCTCGCGGCATTCCGGTCCTTCATCGCCGCAACCGCGGGTCGTCCTGCGTGACGCGGCTGCGCACCGTGAAGACACCGCCCCCGGACAGGATGGCGCTTCGGGCGAGGAGACGGCCGCCCTGCCAGTTGGACAGCCCGAGCTCGGGCTGGTTAAGGGCATATTGCCCGTCGACCCACCGGGTGAACCCGTCGCCGACAAAGGGCGCGTTCACCGTGTCGTAGAAGCGGCGATGCGCCTCCGGGTACCGGCTGATCAGCGAGGCGGCGAAACGCGGGCTGTGGCGATTGAACAGGGTCACCGCGTGATCGAGATCGTCCACGATCTTCAGGCTGACCTCGGGCGTGTCCTCCCACTCCCATTCGTGGCCAAGATCACCCTCCGATTGGATCTCCGTCAGCGGTTCGGTCTGCTCACCCTCGGCGCGCCGGACCCGGACGGTGGCGGTGCGCCAAGCCTCCGGTAGAACGGTCTCGTCGCCAACGACCACGTGAAGCTTGCATCCGAAGCCGCGCACGCGGCCGGCGGATTCCAGGGCCGCCAGGAAAATCGGCAGCAGGTCCGCCACCCGGGCGCGATGGATGCAGCACACGTTCAGCGTGTTGCAGACCTTCCGGTCCAAGGAAGCTTCCACGGCTGCGGAGAAGCGCTCCGCATCCGCATCGCTGTCGGCGACCATCCACGCACCGCCGGTTCCATGCAGGCTGACCGCCGTGCCGGCTTGTCGGGCGACGCTCCCGAGCTGGGCCACCGCCCGACCCGAGCCGCGTGCCACCGCCAGCGAGAGGCGACGGTCCGCGAAGAGCGCCCAGCCGGTCGACCGTTCCGGGCTCTCGACGAGCGAGATGGCCCCGGGCGGAAGGCCGGCCGCCGCCAGCGCGGGCATGAGGGCGTGCCGCATGATGGCCTGTGCGGTGCCGAGTGCGTCGCTGCCGATGCGGAAGACGGCCGTGTTGCCGCTGCGCAGGACACCTGCGGCATCGGCGAGGACGTTGGGACGCCCCTCGAAGACGAAGCCGACCACGCCGAGCGGTGCCGCCACCTGCTCGACCGTCCAGCCCGCATGGACGATGCGTTCGACGACCCGGCCGCGCGGCGTCTCGCTGTCGCGCCACGCCCGCAGGCCCGCGATCATGTCCTGCCGCATCCGGTCGGTGGCGAGGAGACGGGTCGTCGAACGGCCACTGCCCTGGGCGCGCCCGACATCCTGCCGGTTCGCCTCGGCGATGGCGTGCCAGGCCGAAGGGTCTTCGAGGAGCACGGCGAAACGGTCGAAAAACCGCTCGATGCCTTGATCCGGTATCGCCGACATCTGCATGAAGGCTGCATGCGCCCGGTCCACCGCGGCGGCCGCCATGGCGATCTGGGCCGCGGGGATATGGAGCAGGTCTCCGGTCTCCTGCAGGACCAGTAGGTGGTCGCCAGGTCGGAAGGCCTCCGCGAGTTCCGGTGTGATCACGGTCATGCGGTCGCCGCCGAAAGGCACGGGGGTTCCCGACACAAGGCGCGTGAGGGTGTCCATCTTGGAAGCGGGCATAGGGAAGGGCGGCCTTCGGGATTGACGCTAAGCTCCAGCTACGGCTGGCCGGAGTCGGAAGCAGGAGGTCCGCTGGTTGACGAACCGGCATGATAGGCAGCGCGTCATGTCCTGTGCTGTGCCGGTGGCGGAGCGGTCGTCCGAGCTCGTCCGAGCCACGCCCCGGACGCCAGGGCCCCGGCATTGATGAAAGCAAGGGTGGCAAGGCCAGCGCCGAGAGCGAGGAACAGGCCGTCCAGCCCGTAGCCGAATTGCAGGGCCAGCAGGCCCCCGCCGAGCGCGACGGTGACGCGTAGCAAGCCTGCAACCAGCGGCCACCCCACCTGTCCGGCCCCCTGGGCGGCGAAGTAGAGGGCGAGCCCCACGCCGAAGAGGCCGTAGAAGGGCCCGACAACACGAAGATAGAGCGCACCGACCGCGAGCATGCCGCTATCCTGGTCGAACAGGCGCAGCCAGGCCTCGGGCCGTAGCGCGGCGCCGAGCCCGATGGCTTCCGCAAGGAGGCCGGCGATCACCGCCCCCGTCCAGGCCACCTGCCGGGCGCGGGCCATATCGCCCGCCCCCACCGCGGTTCCGACCATCGCGGCAAGCGGCGCCCCCAGGCCGAACACCATGGGCACGAGGAGGTACTCCAACCGCGCCCCCGTGCCGTACCCGGCGACCGCCGCCGGCCCGGCCACGCCCACGAGGCCGGTCGCCGTGGCGATGGTCACGTTCGTGGTGGCGCTGACGACGGCCGAGACGGCGCCGATCCGGAGGATCGACGCCAGCGCGGCCCGGGAAAGGGCCGGCGGCCGGACCGGAGGATGCAGGACCCCGCGGCCGGACCAAAGGTAAGCGGCGAAGACGACGATCCCGGCCACGTAGTAGGCCAGGACGGCGACCGCTCCGCCGACCACGCCGAGTTGCGGCAGAGGCCCGATGCCGAAGATCAAGGCGGGGGAGAGCGGGATGAGGGCGACCGTGCCCGCGCACATCACCCCGGCCGGGAGCAGCATGTTGCCGGTGCCCCGGATCACGGCGGCCAGCGCGTTGAACAGCCAGAGCAGCACGGCGCCCGCGAAGACCACGTCCGAATAGGCCAGCGCGGCCACGAGCGAGGCGCCGCTTCCTCCCATGGCGGCATAGAGTTGCGGGCCGGCTAGCAGGGCCGCGACGGTGGTAAGCGCACCGAGCCCGACCGAGATCGCCACCGCGTGCCAGACCAGACCGTTCGCCTCCGCCAGCCGACCGCCGCCGAGCGCCCGCGAGACGGCCGAGAGCACGCCACCCCCGACCGCACCGGCCGAGACCATCTGGATCAGCATCAGCATCGGGAAGACGAGGGCCATGCCGGCCAGGGCATCGGTGCCGAGGCGGGCGATGAAGTAGGTCTCGATCAGGCCCGTCGAGGCCTGGGCGGTGGTCATCAGGACGTTGGGTCCCGCGAGGCGCAGCAAGGTCCCGAGGACCGAGCCCCTTAGCAGGCGTTCCGTGCGGGCATCCCGTGGGGACGGCCCGCTCCCGAGGCCGGGCGGGTCGAGATCGAGCGCCGAGACCGCCGGCCGGGCGGGACGAGCGGCCGTCACGAGACTCGCGTCCGGGCCGCCACGACCGGTTCGGTCGCCGGGGGCGGCAGGTCGATCAGCAGGCAGGTGGTGCTCGCCGTGGCGCAGAGTCGTCCCGCCCCGTCGGAGAGCCGCGCCTCGGCCACCGCCTGCCGGCGTCCGGCATGGACGACCTCTCCCACCGCCGTGAGCGGGCCGGACGCGGCCGTGACCGCGCGCAGGTAGTTCACCTTGATCTCCAGCGTGGTGTAGCCCCGGCCCAGGGGCAGCGTCGCATGCACGGCGCAACCCATCACGCTGTCGAGGAGCGACGCGAGCGCGCCGCCGTGGACGGAGCCCAGCGGGTTGTAGAGGTACTCGCCCGGCCCCATCCGCATCGTCACCCGGCCGAGCTCCGCCGAGACGAGGTCGATGCCGAGCAGGGCGATCAGCGGCGGAGGCGGAGCGTCCCCCGCCATCATCGCCCGCAGGAAGGCAAGGCCGTCGAGGCCCTGGCCTGCCTTCGCCACGAGGGCAGGGTCGGACCATTCCACGACGCGGCGGCGGGCCGGTGCGGTATCGAGGGCGGCATCAGTGGGCATCGGCGACGGGTCCTTTCGGCGGTCCGACCCTGCGCATCAGCGGTACGAGGGCGGTGGCGAGGGCGAAGCAGCCGGCGATGACCACGAAGGCATCGGCATAGGTCATCGTCTGAGCCTCGCGGTAGGTCAGCGACCAGAGCTGGCGCAGGGCTGCGGCGTGCCCGTGGGCCGGGTCACCGGCGAAGCCGTTCGCCATCCGCGCCTCCATGCCATGCAGACTCGCGAGCATCGCCGGATTCGCCGAATTGAGGTGCTCGGCGAGCCGCAGGAAGTGCAGGTTCGTGCGGTCGTTGAGGATTGTCGCGCAGGCCGCGATGCCGATGGCGCCGCCGAGGTTGCGCATCAGGTTGAACAGGCCGGAGGCGAGTTTCAGCTTCGCCGGGGCGAGACCGCCCAGCGTCAGCGTCACCGTCGGCGCCACGGCGAATTGCTGCGCGAAGCCCCGCATCGCCTGCGGCCATAGCAACTCGCGCCAGCCCCATTCATGGGTGATCGGCGTGAACGACCACATGCTCAGGCCGAACAGGCCGAGCCCGAACATCATCAGCCAGCGCAGGTCGATGCGCCGGGCGAGAATCGCGTAGACCGGGATCGCCATCACCTGGAACACGCCGGTCGAGAACACCGCGAGCCCGATCTGCAGGGCCGAGAAGCCGCGCACCCGGCCGAGGAACAGCGGCGTCAGGTAAATCGTGGCGAAGATGCCGATGCCGGTGACGAAGGAGAACAGGCAGCCTAGGGCGAAGTTGCGGCTCCTGAGGGCCGTCAGGTCGACGATCGGGTGCGCGTAGGTCAGGCTGCGCCAGAGGAAGCCGATGCCGGCAAGCCCCGAGATCCACGCCGTCGTGCGGACAGTGGCGTCCTCGGTCCAGTTCCACCGGGGGCCTTCCTCCAAGGTGTATTCGAGGCAGCCCAGGAATAGCGCCATGAGCGCGATGCCGAGCCAGTCGGCGGTCTTGATGAGGGCTGGTTCGGGCTCGTCCACCCGCACCATCACCGGCACGACGACGGCGACGAAGATCCCCGGCACGAGGTTCACGAAGAACAGCCAGTGCCAAGAATAGTTGTCGGTGATCCAGCCGCCCACCGTCGGCCCCAGGGTCGGGGCCAGCGAGGAGAGCGCACCGATGGTCGCGGCGGCCACCACCATCTTCTTGCCGGGGAAGAACGCGAAGGCCGTGGTGAACACGGTCGGGATCATCGAGCCGCCGAGGAAGCCCTGGAGCGCCCGGAAGGCGATCATGCTCTCGATGTCCCAGGCCCAGCCGCAGAGCAGGCTGGTGGCGGTGAAGCCGGCGGCCGAGACGCAGAACAGCCAGCGGGTCGACATCACCCGGGCGAGGAAGCCCGAGAGCGGGATCACGATGATCTCGGCGATCAGGTAGCTCGTCTGCACCCAGGCAACCTCGTCCGGGCTCGCCGAGAGCCCACCACCGATCTCCTTCAGGGAGGCCGAGACGATCTGGATGTCGAGGAGCGCGATGAAGAAGCCGACGCACATCACCGCGAAGGCAAAGACCTTGCGACCCTCGCTCAGCTCTGCACGGCCGTCGATGCTCACCGGCCGAGCGCTCCGACCACGACCGCAGCACTAGCGTCGGGGATGTCGGACCGGGGCGATCCGCCCCGGCGGTCGACCGAGGCGGTCACCGACAGACCGGGGCGCAGGCGGCCGAGGCGTCCCCCATCGCCGTCGAGGCGGATACGCACTGGCACCCGCTGGACGATCTTGGTGAAGTTGCCTGTGGCGTTCTCGGGCGGCAGCACACTGAACTGCGCGCCGGTAGCCGGAGCGAGGCTTTCGACATGGCCGGTGAAGGTCTCGTCCGGTAGCACGTCCGCGACGATGCCGACGCTCTGGCCGGGACGCATCTGCGCGAGCTGGCTTTCCTTGAAGTTCGCGTCGACCCAGAGGCCGTCCGCCGGCACGAGGGCGATGAGCCCGGCGCCGGTCGTTGCGTAAGAGCCCGCCCGAGCGCTGCGGTTGCCGACCACGCCGTCGGTCGGCGCGCGGATCTCGGTGTATCCGAGATTCAGCCGGGCGGCGTCGCGCTCGGCCACGGCCTGCGCCCGGGCTGCGTCGGCCTGCCGGCTCTGCGTGTCGATGACGGCGATCCGTCGCTCGGCGGCATCGAGGCTGGCCCGAGCCTTGGCGACGGCGGAGGTCGCCTTCTTGTCGTCGGCATCCGCCTGCTGGAAGCGCTGCTCGGATGCGTAGCTCTTGGCCGAAAGCTCGCGATAGCGGTCGACGTCGAAGCGAGTGCGGGCCGCCTCGGCCTCTGCCCCTGCGAGTTCGGCACGGTTCTGCGCGATCACCGCCGCCTGCAGACGCCTTGTGGCGGCGAGGTTGAGGAGCGTGGCGTCCTGACCCTCCACCGACGCCTCAGCCTTCGCCAGGGCCGCGCGGTAATCCCGGTCGTCGAGGCGGATGAGAAGGTCTCCGGCTGCGACGCGCTGGTTGTCCCTCACCAGCACCTCGGCCACGATGCCCGGGACACGGGGGGCGATCACCGTCACGTCGCCGCCGACATAGGCGTCGTCGGTGCTCTCGATGAACCGGCCGGTTTCCCACCAGTACCGGCCGTACAGTCCACCACCGGCCAGCGCCAGAAGCGCGATACCGCAGAACGCTGCCCGCTTGCGCGACAGGCGTCGCCTCGGTGCCACGAGATACTCCTCGCCATCGCCCTTCACGAACGCATCGGCTGTCGCGGCGTCGCCCATTCCCGTAGCTCCCGCTGTCAGATCGAGGTGTTGGGCTCGAAGCGGCGCCGCAGCCTTTCGCTGGCGGCCGGGCCCGCCGCCACGCGCACACCCTCTTCGAGGGGGCGGCCGGTACGCCGGTCCACCACGACGGGATCGACGGGCAGGCCGGTGGCCGGATCGGTCAGGATCACGCTCTCGCCTTCGGGTGCGAGGTGGCGGTTGCCCCAGGCGAACAGGGTCCAGAGCACCGGCCGGAAATCGCGGCCCTTCTCCGTCAGGACGTATTCGTACCGGGCCGGTCGCTCCTGGTAGGGCCGCCGCTCCAAAAGACCCGCTTCGCACAGGGCCTTGAGCCGGCGGGTCAGCATGTTCGGCGCGATCCCGAGGCTCTGCGCGAATTGGTCGAACCGGGTTAGCCCGTAGAAGGCGTCCCGGAGGATGAGAATGCTCCACCACTCGCCGACGCGGTCCAGGGATCGGGCGACGGGACAGGGCATCTGATCGAAGGGCGTGCGTTGCATCGGCCTAACATGGCCGAGTCACTTGCATCATGCAAGTCAAGATGTCTGGGAGGAAAGGGCGTTTCGGTCTATGTTCATGCGGAGGAGCGATGCCGCTTTCGGCGTCGAACCGAGCGAAGTCCAGGTGCATTGCGATCCGCACCGCCTCAAGCGCCTGCCGATGACCGGCATGGGAAGGGGCAGGATTGTCACGTCCCCGCGGCGGTCGAAATTGTTTCTCGCATCGCCAGCAGCCAGCTACATCACGGGGGCGTTGCTGCTGGCCGGTGACGGCGCATCCGCGTAGGCGTGCGAGCGAAATCATCTTCGCCTGCGCCGTCAATTTTATGGAGGTTAGTCAAGTGCGCCTAAGTGGCGACCCGCCTCCTTCTGAGATGCAGGCATCCCTTGTTCAATCCGAAGGGTTCTACTTGGAAGATCTCTCGACACCCTGTGAGCGATTGGCATGGGCACGATGCTGGAGCCGGATCTCGGGTGCCACGTGTAGGCGCCGATACTCGGCGGGCGTCGTGCCGACCCGCCGCATGAAGGCCCGCCGTAGCGTATCGGCATCCCGGAAGCCGCAGGCGCCTGCAACCTGCTTCAGTGAGACCTCGCCGGTTTCAAGGAGGCGGCGAACCGCCTCGATCCGCACCGTCTCGACGTAAGCCGCCGGAGTCATGCCGGTCTCTGCCCGGAACACGCGCGCGAAGTGACGGGGGCTCATGCCGGTCCGGCTGGCCAGCCGGTCGACACCATGATCCTCGGCGGGATGTGCCGCCACCCAGCGTTGGGCTTCCTGCAGCGCCGAGCGGCCGGACGACGCGCTCATGCCGCGACGGCTGAACTGCATCTGGCCACCGCCGCGCTTGAAGAACATGACGAGTTGGGCCGCCACCCGACGGGCGACCTCGGCCCCGAGATCCTCCTCTACGAGCGCCAAGGCGAGATCGAGCCCGGCCGTGACGCCGGCAGCCGTTCGAAGCGGGCCATCGAACAGGCAGATGGCGTCCACCTCGACTCGCGCCGCCGGGAAGCGTGCGGCCAGCATCTCCGCGACCGCCCAGTGTGTCGTCACCCGTCGGCCGTCGAGAAGGCCGGCTTGCCCGAGCAGGAACGCTCCGCTGCAGACCGAGCCGTAGCGCCGGCAGCGCCCGGCCGCGTTCCGGAGCCACGCGAGCAACTCGGGGGCGACCTGAGCCTCATGCATCCGAGGGGCGCCAGCCACCAGCAGAGTGTCGAAGAACGGGCTCGCATCGTCGGGGGCGACGTGGTCCGGCAACAGACGCCGTCCCGAGGAGGTGGTGATCGGGCCCGGTGCCGTCCCGACCACGGCGAGGGCATAGACCTCCCGGTCGCATTGGGCATTCGCCTCGGCGAAGACGTCGAGTGGGCCGGCGACGTCGAGGAGCTGGACGTCGGGCAGGGCGAGGAGGGCGACTGGTCGGGACGTCATGAGGACCGGTGTCCGACGATGCACGTATGTTGGCAGAAATCGTCGTAACACGGCGATTGATGCCAGACATGGCCTCTCGTAGCTCAGGACGACACGCAGCACAAAGGAGCCCGTCCATGAGCATCGTCCAGGAAGCCGCCATCCCCGACAGCAAGCTCGCCCGTGCGGTCACGGAGTTCGTCCGGGACACCGAGACGGAGTTGCTCTTCAACCATTCGAGCCGGGTCTACCAGTTCGGCGCCCTCGCCGGCGCGCACCGCGGCCTGGCCTTCGACCGTGAGCTCCTCTACGCCGGCGCCATGTTCCACGACGTCGGCCTGATGCCGGGTCACGGCAGCGCGGCGGAGCGCTTCGAGGTGGACGGAGCCAACGCCGCCCGCGACTTTCTCAAGGCGCACGGCGTGCCCGAGGCGGACGTCTACACCGTCTGGACCGCCATCGCGCTGCACACCACGCCCGGCATTCCTGTCCACATGCACCCGGTGGTGGCGCTCGTGACGGCCGGCGTCGAGATGGACGTGCTCGGCCTGACGTACGGCGAGTACACGGACGCCGAGCGCGAGGCGGTCGTGTCAGCCTTTCCCCGCACCCCGGACTTCAAGGAGGACATCATCCAGGCCTTCTACGACGGCATCAAGCACAAGCCGGACACCACCTTCGGCAACGTCAAGGCCGACGTGATCGCCGACAAGGAGCCGGGCTTCCGCAAGGGCAACTTCTGCAGCGTGATCCGCGCCTCGCGCTGGCCCGGCGGGACGCATGCACCGGGATGCGGCTGCGGCCAGCATGACTGAGCGTCGCCGGCCGGCCCCCGGGCTTGTGGCCGGCCCCGTCGACCGGTCGAACCCGTGGATGGCCTGCCGGGTGGGGATGACGACGGACGCCAGGACCGCCACGGTCGGGTTCGTCACCCCCCGGAAATCGCAGCCGCCGGACATCGTCGGACCTGCCGACGCGTTCGCGCGGGCTCCCGGGTGGGGTGAGCCGGAGGGAACGGATCAGACCGCTTCTTCCCCGTGCGAGCTCCCCGCCTCCAGCCCCATGCGGACCATGACCTCCCTCAGCCAGCGATGGGCGGGATCGCGGTCATAGGAAGCGTGCCACAGCATCGAGATGACGATCTCCTCGGTGGGCACCGGCACCGGGCTCGTCGCCAAGCCGAGCTGGGCCGCGAAGGTCGTGGCCAGTTCGTCGGCCATCGTGGCGATCAAGGGCGCGGCCTGGACGTGGAACGGCACGGTGGCGAAGCGCGGCGTCGTCGCCGCCAGCCTCCGCGCCCGGCCTACCTTGGCGAGCGCCGTGTCCACCACCCCCGGACCGACGCCGGTCAGGTACGTCAGGATGTGCGGGAACCGGACGAAGTCGTCGAGCGACAGCGGACCGCTCACGCCGAGCAGCCGGGGGTTGAACAGGCTCAGGAAGCCGAAGCGATAGAGCGGCCGAACCTTATGGTGGACCTGGCCCTCGGAGATCATGCCGACGGCCACGTCGATCCTGTCGGCGTCGAGGTCCCCCAGCACGCTGCCGTAATCGAGGCCGACCAGGTGCAGGCGGATGCCTGGCGCCTCGTGCGCGAGGAACGCAAGCAGGCGCGGGATGAGCCGCACCTCGACGCTGCCGGGGATGGCGAGCGTGAAGGACCGCTCCACCGTCGAAGGGTCGAAGTCGTCCTCCCGGAGGACGATGCCCTGGAACTGGCGCAGGGCGGCTCGGACCGGCTCGACGAGGGCGAGCGAGCGCGGCGTCGGGCGCATGCCGTCAGGCGTCCGGGTCAGGAGCTCGTCGCCGAGGAGCCTTCGTAGGCGCGCGAGGCTGCTGCTCATGGCCGACTGCGTGATGCCGACCTTCGCGGCGGCGCGCGTGACGCTGCTCTCGGTCAGGAGCGCATCCAGCGCCACGACCAGGTTCAGGTCGATGCCGGCGAGGTCACGGTGCTTGATCGTCATGGCTCGGCCCGCTCGTCATTCCCGATCAGATCCCCGACGGCCCGACGGTGCAGGATCCGGCAAGCGAAGCCGTGAGGCGCCCTGACGGAATGAGACGACGACAGGGCGGGCGTAGATGTACCATCATTCACGGCGTGAATGATGGCTATCGGTCACATCTGTTTGATGAATACGACTTTGGGCTGCATCTTCTCCTCGAACGACGGGTTCCCGTCACGCCGAGAGGATCGAAAGATGACCCACCGTACCATCACCCTCACCGCCGCCCTGACGATGACCGTTGCGGCCCTCCTGCCGGCCGCAGGGTCGGAGGCGACCCTCGGCACCGCCGCGCACGGCGCCTTCTCCGTCCCCGCCGTCATCGGCGCGGCCTACCACACGCCGGGTCTCGCGCTCAGCGCCGCCGACGTGCGTGCGCAGGGCGGTCTCCTCGTGCCGGCACTTACGCGCTGGCAGGGGGCGCGGCCGACAACCGCCTCCGTCGAGCCCTTCAAGGCGCCCGGCACCATCACCGTTGCCTACCGGAACCGGAACGTGGCGACGGATGCCGCGCAGGTCCTCAAGCAGGGCGGCTTCGCGACCGCGGGCGTCGTCCGGTGGCTGCCCACCGCGCCTGTCACGGTCGAGGCCAACGCGGGCACGGTTAAGCTCGGGTCGCTTGAGCCCATGAACTGAGCGGACAGCCTGACAGGCCAGGGACTGGCAATCGCGGCCTGCGACGCAGGCCGCCCACTCTTCGAAGTTCGAGGATGGAATCACGACCGGTCAGCTCACTTCGACCACGGTCACGGTCGAGCACACGGCCGGCTGGGCGCTTCTGTGCTTCGACGGAAGGTCGCCCGAGGCAGGTGCTTCGCTGCTAGACGCCATCGAGGCCGTGACGCCCTGGCCTTGGGTGCGGCCGCGCCTAGGGCGTCTCTGCAAACTCATGTGAGCCAGAGCATGGTCATGCCGAGGGTGACCATGGCGAGGTAGTTGGCAGCCCGCTTCTCGTAGCGGGTGGCGATG
>NZ_LMPY01000025.1:0-45529 GCF_001424445.1 Methylobacterium sp. Leaf361
AACCGAGCACTTCAGCGCCGCTCGCTCGCCCAGCCATCGTCACGCGACCGACGATGCACTAACTTCGAACCTGGGCCACCGCATGGGGGCAGGCCAGGGTCATGATCGCCCAGGCGACCCGCGCCGTGCGATTGGCCGCCGCAACGGTCACCACGCGCACCGGCTTGCGCTGCAGCAGCGCCGGCAGCCGCGGGTCGACCGAGGTCGGCGTCGCCTTCGCGCGCCGGATCAGAGAGGTCATGCCGACTACGAGCAGCCGGCGCAGGTAACGGTCGCCCATGCGCGAGATCCGGCCCAGGCGCTCCTTGCCGCCGCTGCGGTTCTGCAGCGGTGTCAGGCCCAACGAGGCCGCGAACTGCCGACCGGAGCGGAAGCGTTCGGGCTCACTCACCGAGGCGGCCAGCGCGGTCGCCGAGACGATGCCGACACCCGGGATCGTCGCAAGCCGCTGCGACAGGTCGCTGTCCCGATGCCAGGCCAGCAACTCCTTCTCCAGCCGGGTGAACTGGATCTGCACGGCACCGATCTGATCGGCCAGCCCGGTCACCACGCGCTGGGCTAACGGCGGCACCTCGGCCGCGTCTCCGGCCGAGAGCCGGGCCGCCAGTTCGAGCGCGTGCCGCAGGCCCCGCGCCATCTCGATCCCCGGCGAGCAGGCCGCGGATCATGTTCACCAGCTGCGTGCGTTGCTTGACCAGCAGGTCGCGCGTCCGGTGCAGCGCCAGCGCCGCCTGCTGCTCGGTCGACTTCACCGGCACGAAGCGCATGCTTGGGCGCGTGACCGCCTCACAGATGGCTGCGGCACCGTTCGCATCGGTCTTGCCGCGCTTGACGTACGGCTTCACGTAAGCCGGCGGCATCAGCCGCATGTCATGGCCGAGCTTCATGAGTTCCCGGGCCCAGTGATGCGCCGTGCCGCACGCCTCCATGCCGACCAGGCAGCGCGGCAGCTTGGCGAAGAATGGCGTGACCTGCGCCCGCCGCAGCGGCTTACGAACGACGACGTGCCCAGCTGCATCGACGGCGTGAACCTGAAAGATGCTCTTGGCCAGATCGATGCCGACGGTGGTGATCTCCATGAGAATGGCTCCTGCATCTGCGTGGCTGCTGCTTCGACAGCAACCACATCTTGGCATCGAGATGCCGTCAGTCAGAGCGGGAGCCATCCACCCCATCTGCTTTCCAGCAGAAAGACACCGAGGCGGACGCAGCCTTCCCGGAGGCGGTAGGGCGAGAGTGTGCGCTTTGAGCTCAGGTCTCGATGAGGCATCCCCGCCGGTCGGTAGCCCTTGCATGTTCGTGCAACTAGGGCACAGCCGAGCGTAAGCCGTACGAGGAAGCCAACGTGGCCGATGAACTTGACAGGTCGCGCGACGCGCCACTGGATCGGGCCCTGGCCATCCTGACCTTCGTGGCCGAGCAACGGAAGGCACTGTCGGCGGCCGAGATCGCCTCGGCCCTCGCCCTGCCGCTTCCCACCGCGCATCGACTTATCGGCAACCTTGAGGACCGCGGTCTAATCCAGAAGGCCCTCGGCACGAAGCGCTATGTCGTCGGGAGCACGCTGGTCACCCTCTCGGCCAAGACCATCGGGGCAGCCTTCCGCACGGTGCGGCGGCACGCGGTCCTGAGCGCGGTGGCCGACCGGATCGGCGAGCAGTGCGAGATCGGCATCGTCCGCGACAACGCGGTGGCATACGTCGACAGCGTCCAGACGAAGCAACAGCAGGGCCTGCAGTTCAATCCCGGATCAGCCGCGCCGCTCCACTGCACCTCGACGGGCAAGATCTACATGAGCCGGCTGCCCACCAAGGTCCGGCAACGACTCGCCCACTCCCTTCCGCTCGCGCAGTACACTCCGACGACCATCGCGGACCCGAAGACGCTTCTCGCTCAGCTCGACGTGATCCGGCGCAGGGGCTGGGCGAAAACCAACGAGGAATACGTCCTCGGCGTCGTCGGCTGCGCTGTGCCCATCGTCTCGCCGAAGGGGGACCTGATCGCTTGCCTGGGCGTGTCGGTGCCCTCCGCCCGCGTCGGCTTCGAGGACCTCGACGCGTTCATCGGGCCCCTGCAGGAAGCGGCCGCCCTTCTGTCCAGCACCATCCTGCAGGACAACGACGATTTCGATAATTCTCAATTTTCGGAATGAAAAATACCGCTGGATGATGATCCGGCTCGACGCGTAGCGGACGTAGTGTATTTTCTTGTCATGCCACCGACATGCCCGGATTTTGGGCACGGATTGGCAGGTAAAGTAGCACTGCCGCCATTCAAAGCTTGAGATGGGTCGAAGGCTCGCCGGGACTTCCGGCGCAACGCCCCGTCGCGTCTGCGCTACCGGAGGGTATCATGACCCAGCACTACGACGTCGCCGCCGTTCGTCAGGCATTTCCGGCCGCCGAGCACGTGGTCTATCTCGACAGCGGCTTCCAGACCCCGCTCTCCCGCCCCGTGAAGGAGGCGTACGAGCGCTTCCTGCACGAAGGGTTCGAGACCGCCGGCCCCAAGCAGGTCTGGCTCAGCCGCCTCGAAGAGACTCGCGCTAAAGTCGCGACGCTGTTCGGCGCGCAGCCCCACGAGATCGCGTTCACCAAGAACACCTCGGAGAGCATGAACATCGCCGCCAACGCGCTGCCGCTGAAGGCCGGCGACAAGGTGCTGATGATTCACGGCGACCATCCGAACAACGCCTACGCCTTCCTCAACCTGAAGAAGAAGGGCGTCGAGGTCGTGTTCATCCCGATGACCCCGGTGGTGAACGCCGACAGCTTCCGCTCGCACATCGACGATAGGACGCGGGCGATCTCCATGTCGCACGTGACCTTCCACGCCGGCCATCGGTTCGATGTCGAGAGCGTCGGCGAGCTCTGTGAGCGGCACGGCCTCTACTTCGTCGTCGATGTGATGCAGGGCATCGGCGTGACGCCCATCAACGCCAAGACGATGAAGGCGACCTTCATCGGCTCGGGCACCCACAAGGGCCTGCTGGTGCCCCAGGGGTTGGGCCTGCTCTACTGGGACTCCTCCAAGATCGAGATGGAGCCGGCCTACCTCGCCGCGGCCAGCCTCGCCGAGCCGCCGACCGACTTCATCGCCCGGGAGGACAACATGGCCCTGCCGGCGACGGCGGGCCGGTTCGAGCTCGGCAACTACAACCTCCCGGCCATCCAGGGCCTGGGTGCCGCCATCGACCTCATCAACACGGTCGGCATCGAGAACATCGAGGGCCACTGCTTCGACCTCGGCGACTACCTCATCGAGCGCCTCGACGAACTCGATGTCGGCCTGGTCGGCCCGCGCGACCGTCAGCACCGCGCGCCGCATATCTACGTCATCGCCCTGCCGGCGGCCGAGTGGCTCGACTACTTCACGCAGAACGGCATCCGCATCTCGCCCGAGCGCGACGGCATCCGGGTGTCCCTCGGGATGTTCAACACCACGGCGGACATCGACCGGCTGGTCGAGGCGGTCCGCGCCCGCAACGTGCCCTCGACGCAGGCCCGCACAGCCGTGCTGTCGAAGCTCGGATAGGCCGACGAGTCTCTCCAATCCTGATCGTTGCCGGCAGCCGAGACGCAAAAACAACAAGCGCCACGCTCGGTTGCCGCTCCACTCGGTGGCGCGGAGAACGACGTCATGCAGGTGAGCAGAAAATCTCACGCCTCGAACAGGCTGACTACCTACATCATGGTCAGCCTGGTCCTCGGAATAGCGACCGGTTACCTGTGCAACCTTTTCGCGACGCCGGCCGAGGCCAAGGCGATTGCCGGGTACTTTACCATCGTGTCGGACGTCTTTCTGCGCATGATCAAGATGATCATCGCACCGCTGGTATTCGCCACCATCGTCTCCGGCATCTCCAGCCTCGGCGCGAGCGGCGGCGCCGTTGGCCGGGTCGCGTTCAAGGCGCTGGGCTGGTTTATCACCGCCTCCGTGGTGTCCCTGTCCATCGGCCTCCTGCTCGCCAACCTCCTGCATCCCGGTCACGGCCTGAACCTGCCGCCCCCCGAGGCCGGCGCCACCACGAACCTGCAGACCGGTGCCCTGAACCTCAAGGATTTCGTGGCGCACGTCGTTCCCGTCAGCATCGTCCAGGCGATGGCGACCAACGAGGTGCTGCAGATCCTCGTCTTCTCCGTCTTCTTCGGCTTCGCCCTGAGCTCCGTGAAGACCTCGCTCGCGCCGACCGTCGCCAAGTCGATCGACGAGATCGTGCCGATCATGCTCAAGTTCACCGACTACGTGATGCGCTTCGCGCCGGTCGGCGTGTTCGCCGCGATGGCGGCCGTCATCACCACGCAGGGCGTTGGCGTGCTGGTGACCTACGGGAAGTTCGTTAGCGCCTTCTACTTCGGCCTGGCGGTTCTCTGGGTCGTCATCATCGCGGCCGGGACCGTGGTGCTCGGCGGGGCGATCAAAACCCTGCTGCGCCTGCTGCGGCAACCGATGATGATCGCCTTCTCCACGTCGAGCAGCGAGGCCGCCTTCCCTAAGATGGTCGAGCAGTTGATGAAGTTCGGCGTCTCGGAGCGCATCACCGGCTTCGTGCTGCCGCTGGGCTACTCGTTCAACCTCGACGGCTCGATGATGTACCAGACCTTCGCGGCCCTATTTGTCGCGCAGGCCTTCGGCATCGAGATGGACCTCTCGACGCAGATCACCATGCTGCTGGTCCTGATGGTGACCAGCAAGGGCATCGCCGGTGTGCCCCGGGCCTCCCTGGTCGTGGTGGCGGCGACGATCCCCTCGTTCAATCTCCCCACCGCCGGTCTCGTCCTGCTGGTCGGCATCGACGCCTTCCTCGACATGGGGCGCACCATGACGAACGTCATCGGCAACGGTGTCGCGACTGCCGTCGTCGCCAAGTGGGAGAACGAGCTCGGCGCCCCGGTCGAGGACGATGCCGAGTCCCTGTCCCCGGTCGGCGTCGTGACGCCGACCGGCGCGGCCCAAGGTGCTTCAGCCTAGCCGACCAAACCTGTCACGCGGCGCGCGCCGCGTGCTCAGGCCCCGCGAGACCCGACCGAGGTCCGCATCCATCCAGAGGAGATGATCGATGTTTCAGGGCAAGGACTTCGTACGGCTGTCTTGCGCGCTCGCACTCGGCCTCGCCGCCACGGCGGCATCGGCCGAGAGCCCGATGCTGGCCAAGATCAAGCGAACCGGCAGCGTGACTCTCGGCTACCGGGAGTCCTCGATCCCGTTCTCCTATCTCGACAACGGCCAGAAGCCCGTAGGCTTCTCCCTCGACCTGTGCGCGCAGGTCGTCGACAGGATCAAGGCCGATCTCAAGCTCGACAAGCTCGCGGTCAAGCTTCAGCCGGTCGACTCGTCCAACCGCATCCCGCTCATCCAGAACGGGACCATCGACATGGAATGCGGGGCGACGTCGAGCAGCCCCGCCCGGCTCAAGCAGGTCTCCTTCACGGTCGCGACCTTCGTCTCGTCGGCGCGGTGGCTGACCAAGGTCTCCTCCGGCATCCACGACGTGAAGGGGCTCGACGGCAAGACCGTGGTCGTCACGCAAGGCTCGAACGCCACCGGCTTCGCGTTCGGCATCAAGAACAAGGGCGGCACGTTCAACATCATCCAGGGCAAGGACCACGCGGAGTCCATGCTGACGCTCCAGAGCGGGCGCGCCGCCGCCTTCATGGAAGACGACATCCTGCTCGCCAGCCTGAAGGCTCGGGCGCCCGATCCCGTCGCGTACGCCTTCCTGCCCGAGACCTACGCGCTGGTGCCCTACGGGCTGATGCTGCCCAAGGACGACCCCGAGTTCAAGGCGCTCGCCGACGACGTCCTGAAGGGCATGATGGCCTCCGGGGCCTTCACCAAGCTCTACGCCAAGTGGTTCGAGAGCCCGATCCCGCCCCACAACGAGAACCTGAACTTCCCGATGTCCGACGCCCTGAAGGAGCGCGTCTCGCACCCGAGCGACTCGGTCGATTTCTGACCGGCGGCAGACGACGATGGGTTCGACGCGGCGATTGCGGGCCGAGCATTTCCGACAGGGGGCCACCCACATGTCCAAGACACAGACTGACGTGAGCCAGGACGAAAGTGCTCCGGTCGCGGAAGTCCCGATGGAGCGAAATCCGCCCACCGAGCTCGCGGTCGCCACCGTCCGCACCGTGGATCTCGACACCGCCAAGACGCGCTCCGAGCACGACCTGCTCGGTGACGGCGATGTCCCGGCCGACGCCCTCTGGGGCATCCACACCAAGCGCGCGGTGACGAACTTCCCGATCACCGGCGTCCCGGTCGTTCACTTTCCGGAGTTCGTCCGGGGCCTCGCGCTGGTCAAGCAAGCGGCGGCCCGAGCCAACAAGCGCCTCGGGTATCTCGATGCGACGAAGGCCGACGCCATCGATCGCGCCTGCATCAAGGTCGCGGCCGAGGCCCGCTACGCCGAATCCTTCGTCGTTGACGCCATCCAGGGCGGGGCCGGCACTTCGACGAACATGAACGCCAACGAGGTCATCGCCAACGTCGCCCTCGGCCTGATGGGCAGGAAGCCCGGCGACTACGCCGCGCTTCACCCCAACGACGACGTCAACATGGCGCAGTCGACCAACGACGCCTAACCGCTCTCCCCAAGGTCGCCATCGTCTACTCCTACGTCGGCGTGGACGCTGAACCGTTCGAGGCGGCAGTGAAGTCCGGGTCCAAGGGCGTCGTATACGCTAGGACCGGGAACGGCAGCATCCCGAAGGTGCTCCAGCCCGCCGCCACCTCGGCCGCCAAGAGCGGTGTCGTCGTCGTCCGGGCGTCCCGCGTAAATGGCGGCGTGGTCGAGCGGAATGGCGAGCACGACGACGCTTTGCTGGGTACCGTCACGGCCGACAGTCTTAATCCTCAGAAGGCGCGGGTGCTGGTCATGCTGGGCCTGACGAAGACGAATGACGCGGGCGAGATGCAGCGGATGTTCGATACGTACTGAAATCGATCACAGTCTGTCCGGATTTGTGCGGCGACCGGGACCGAGCTGCCGCCCGTGCAGTCAACGAGGCGGACGTTGGGCGAAAATGGCTGCAAGCTGCGGGTCTGCTTTTGGGAGCCGCACTGTCGACTGTGCACGACGGGGTTGGGTCGAGGCTGTGTCAAAACCCGAACGCTATCGGCCCTCGTAGAAAAACGTTCTCTCGAAGCAGGGTGACATCGGGCTAAGGGACCTCGTGTCATCCGAGTTTTGACACAGCCTCGGTCGACAGCGGACGCTCGCGGTAGGTGCCCAGCGTCAAGCTTCGCCTACCAGAGGCAAATCCCAAGACGCTTGACCCCTTCGATCTCCTTCAACCATCGCTCCATCGTCGTGAGGATCGTGGTCTGGCGCGATGAGCCCGCTGGGGGAGCATGATCCTGGCTACCCTTTCGCGGACGTCTCTTGGGAGGAGAACGAGGAGCATGGTCCGGGCACTCTCGTCCGTCATCATCGCGGGACCGTCCTAAACCGGTCAGGGTAGCCGCCCAGGCGGGCTCCCAACCGTCCGAAACGGTCTGCGCACCGATCCACTCCCAGAGCAGCGCGAGCGCGATCCACCGTCGCTGTCGCGCGACAGCCTCGCTGCTGGTGTCGAGAGATCGGACGAGATGGGTCTGACCGACCGTAGCGACGAGGTGGGCAGGCACCCTGAGTCGCACGGACCAGCGCCCACGGCGGCATTGCAGGTGGTCGGCGCGCCGCACCGCTGGCCTCATCCCGTCTCGGCTACGGTGACACTGTGTCACCAAAGCTGGTTGGGAGAAGCGAGAAAAACCCTGGTTCTACAACGTCTTAGGGCTTTATGGCGGAGACGGAGGGATGAGCCGACAGCGGCTAATTCCCCTTCTACGCCAGCACTGCTCAACTCGATCTAAGTCGCTGGATTGACAGCGATTTTCCGCACGTCGAGTTTTGATTTCTCCCCGCGGAAACTGGCTCGGCCAACGGCCGAAGGAATGCCCACTCGGCGCGCCCGATCTTCACGACGGAGTGTGGTTCGAGCTTAAGCGGAGGAACGACTGCTTCCTGGCTCGCTTGCGAAGAGCTCCGTCCGAAGAAATGTGATCGACCGAATCGTCGCATCCTGCTTCGGCAGCATTCTCTGCGAGACCTGACTGCCCGGGTCGCCAGATCGTCAGCGTAGGTACCGACTCCGAGAACCACGCCGCGCCGGTGCCGTCGTCCTGCCTGCGATCCGGAGGCGGGATGATGTCACCCGGCATGCGCGTCGGATTGCTCCGTCCCGGTGGCGTCCAGGCGGGTACGCCGGCTCCGGCACCGGCTGACATGGGCGTAGTCGCGTCAGAAGGAGCCGCACTGAACAGGCGCGCGCGCGAGGGCGAAGGCACATCCCTAGCGGATCCCGCTCGCGCGGAGGGCCCTTCCCTACCGGCCAGTCGAGATCAGACCGTCGCGTCGATCCGGGCACCCGCTGGGCACGCGTCACGACCCTCCCGTGACCGTGACCGTGACCGTGACCGTGACCGACGGCGTGGAACGGCGCCCGGGCGGGAGCCGTTCCCAATCCCCGTGGCCGCCCTGGTCGCGAAGGCCTGGTCGCGAAGGAGAACCGCCAGGAGCAGCAGCACCGACACGATCAAGGGCCTGGCCAGCCAGGCCGTCGGCAACGTGAAGCAGGGCATCGGCAGCGCGACTGACAACGACAAGCTGAAGGCCGAGGGCATGGCGCAGGAATTGAACGGCGAAGCCCAGAAGACGCCCGGGAACGTCAAGGACGGCGCCAAGCACGTGGCCGACAAGCTCACCGGCAAGGTTTGATCCGGCCGCCCGGGGCGGTTCCACGCTCCGGGCATCCCGAGGTCGCGGCAACGCGTCGAAGGAAAGGATCGTGGGTGCTGGCATAGGCCGGTCCTGCAACGCCCGTGCGCCGTGCCGCGTTGATCTGCGAAGACAATATCCGAACCGCAGCCGGACCCTTGCCTGCGCACAGCATCGTGGGCCCATGGACCAGCTGAACGCGTCGCAACCGACGCCGGAGATCGACCTCTCGTCCTGCGACCGCGAGCCCATCCACATCCTCGGCGCGGTGCAGGGGTTCGGCTTCCTCATCGGGGTCTCCCCGGACTGGATCGTCACCCGCGCCTCGGACAACGTCGCGACCTGGCTCGGCCAGGGTGCGGCGGCGCTTCTCGGCCTGCCCCTCGATGCCGTCCTCGACCGCGAGGCCATCCACACCCTGCGCGGGCACCTGCAGACCCTGCGCGGGCCGGACGCCGTCGACCGGGTCTTCGGCCTCCGGCTCGTGCCGGGCGGCGAGCCGTTCGACGTGGCCCTCCACCGGTCCGGGGACACCATCGTCATCGAGGCCGAGCCGAGCGCCACCGAACACCTCAGCGCCGGCAACCTCGTGCGCAGCATGGTCACCCGTCTCCAGCAGACCGTGGGGTTCGACCCCCTCTGCCGCGAGGCCGCCCGCCAGATGCGCGCGCTGACCGGGTTCGACCGGGTTATGGTCTACCGCTTCGCCGCGGACCATTCGGGGGAGGTCATCGCCGAGGCGGCCCGGTCCGGCCTCGCTCCCTACCTGGGGCTGCACTACCCGGCCTCCGACATCCCCAAACAGGCCCGCACCCTCTACGCGCGCAACTGGCTGCGCATCATCGCCGACGTCGACGACACCGGCGCCGCCGTGCTGCCCCCGCGCGATCCGGCCGGCCAGCCCCTCGACCTGTCGCTGTCGACCCTGCGGACGGTCTCGCCGATCCACCTCGAATACCTGCGCAACATGGGCGTGGCGGCCTCGCTGTCCGTGTCCATCCTGCGCGACGGTCGCCTGTGGGGCCTGTTCGCCTGCCACCACACCGAGCCGCGCCACATCTCCCTCGAGCGCCGGACCGGCGCCGAGCTGTTCGGCCAGATGTTCTCCTGGCTGCTGGAGGCCCGCGAGCGGCAGGCCGACGCCGAGCGCGAGGTCCGTTCGCGCGAGTTGCACAATCGCCTGCTGGGCGCGCTGGCCACCGGCGGCACCAACCTGGAAAGCCTCTCCGACTTCCTCGACGACCTGGCGGCGATCCTGCCCTGCGACGGCATCGGCCTGTGGGTGAACGGCGAGATCACGCTCCAGGGCTCGACCCCGACCGCGGAGGAGTTCGCCGGCCTGGTGCGCTTCCTCAACCGCACAGCCGCGAGCAAGGCCTACGCGACCGACGAGATCGGGCGCGTCCACGAACCGGGCCGCGACTTCACCGAGCGGGCGGCCGGCATGCTCGCCATCCCGGTGTCGCGCACGCCCCGGGATTTTCTGGTCTACTTCCGGCGCGAGGTCTCGCGGACCGTGACCTGGGCGGGCAACCCGGTGAAGCCCGCGACCCCGGGGCCGAACGGCGTCCGCCTGACCCCGCGCAAGAGCTTCGAGGCGTGGCGCGAGACCGTGCACGGGCGCTCGCTCCCCTGGGCCGAGGTCGAGATGCGGACCGCCGAGGCCCTGCGCATCACCCTGCTCGAGGTGATCCTGCGCCTCACCGACTCCGCCGAGAAGGAGCGCAAGGTCGCGCAGGAGCGTCAGGAACTTCTCATCGCCGAGCTCAACCACCGGGTCCGCAACATCCTGAACCTGATCCGCGGAGTGGTGACCCAGAGCCGGCCGGCGGACGGGACGGACAGCGCCTTCGCGAACACGGTCGGCGACCGCATCCAGGCGCTCGCCCGGGCGCACGACCAGATCACCTCGAGCAACTGGGGACCGGGATCCCTGCGCGATCTCGTCATGCTGGAGGCCGGCGCCTACCTCGGACCCAAGGCCGGCCGGGTCGTGCTCGACGGCGCCGACGTCCTGCTGGAGCCGCAGGCGTTCTCGACCGTCGCCCTGGTCGTCCACGAGATGATGACGAACTCGGCCAAGTACGGCGCGCTCTGCGACAGCCTCGGGCGGGTCGACCTGCGCTGGGAGCGGGACGCCCTCGACCATTTGGTGATCCGATGGCGCGAGACCGGCGGCCCGGCCGTGCGGGCGCCCACCCGGCGCGGCTTCGGCACGACCATCATCGAGCGGTCGATCCCGTACGAACTCAAGGGCGAGGCGGAGGTGCGCTACGAACTGGCGGGCGTCGAGGCGCGCTTCACCATCCCCCCGGCCTTCGTCCAGAATGCCTCACGCGCCGCGCCGAAGGCTGTCAGGGCGGTTCACGCCGAGGCGCTGCGCGGTCTCGCCGGGTCCGTGCTGGTCGTCGAGGACAACATGATCATCGCCCTGGAGGCCGAGGAGTTGCTCACGTCGCTCGGCGCCACGAACGTGGACATGGCCTCGTCGACGCGCGAGGCGCTCCGGCTGATCGACGCGGCGCCGCCGGCCCGGGCCCTGCTCGACGTCAACCTGGGCTCCGAGACCAGCATCGCCGTCGCGCGCAGGCTGTTCGAACTGGGCATCCCCTACGCGTTCGCCACCGGCTACGGCGACGGCTTCCGCATTCCGGAAGACCTCGCCGCCGTGCCGGTGGTGAAGAAGCCCTACGGGGCGGAGGACCTCCTGCGCGCCTTCCCGGCTTGAGCCCGCGAGCCGGTGCTTGACGGGTCGGTGGTCAGGTTACCGGTGGTTGGGGCGATGTCGGGCGCGGCTCCTCGCCCGAAGGCGGGGTGAACGACGGCGGTTCGTGAGTCACGGCGCCGGGCCCGAAAGGTCGAGGGAGGCGTTCGAGACCCGGCAGGCCGGAGCACCCGAGACCGCGCGCCTGTCGCGCCACGAAGCCGGCGAAGCCGCCGGCAGAGAGGGCGTCGTTGATCCTGGGCATGATGGGCACGGGAAAGCTCCACGCGCGTCGGCCCCGTCGAGGACCCGCTCATCGTGCAGTCCGGACCGAAGCGCGGTGGCTGGCCGCGCCGGCTGATCACCCGCTCTGCGTCGACCTGATCGGGGAGAACGACCTCGGGGCGCTGTGCGGCAAGATCGTCGATGCCGCCGTCAGGATCACCGGCTCGCAGTTTGGGACGATGCAGCGGCTCTGCCCGCCCGACCATCCGACCCATCCCGGCCACCTCGAACTGCTGTACGCGCGCGGACTGACGTCTGAGGCCGAGGGCCACTGGGCCTGGGTCGATCCCAGGGCGATCACGAGTTGCACGGCCGCGCTGAGGCTCAGCGCCCGGTTTGTCGTCCCGGATTTCGAGGCGTGGGGTGATATCGCCGGCACCGACGACCTGCTCGCCTTCCGCCGCGCCGGCATCCGGTCCGCCCAGACGACGCCGCTCCTATCCCGGGACGGCGGGCTGCTGGGGATGATATCGACGCACTGGGTCGAGCCGCACGAGCCGACCGACCGGGATCTCCGTCTGCTGGACATCCTGGCCCGGCAGGCCGCCGATCTGCTGGAACGGACCATGGCGGAGGAGGCCCTGCGCGCGAGCGAGGAACGGCTGCGGCAGTCCGAGGCCCGTCTGCGCGAGTTCAACGAGACGCTCGAAGCGCGTGTCCGGGAGCGGACCGACGAACTCTTGGCTGCCGAGGGGCAGCTCCGCCAGATGCAGAAGATGGAGGCCATCGGGCAACTGACCGGCGGCTTGGCGCACGACTTCAACAACCTGCTCGCCGGCATCTCCGGCTCGCTGGAGATGATGCAGACCCGCATGGGCCAGGGCCGGCTCGGCGACGTCGGGCGCTACATGTCGGTCGCGCAGGGGGCGGCCAAGCGCGCCGCCGCGCTGACCCACCGCCTGCTCGCCTTCTCGCGGCGCCAGACCCTCGACCCGAAGCCCACCGACGTGAACCGGCTGGTGGTGGGGATGGAGGAACTGGTCCGCCGCACCATCGGGCCGCAGGTCGCCCTGGACGTGGTCGGGGCGGCCGGCCTCTGGCCGACGCTGATCGACCCGACCCAGCTGGAGAACGCGCTGCTCAACCTGTGCATCAACGCCCGCGACGCGATGCCGACCGGCGGGCGCATCACCATCGAGACGGGCAATCGGCTCGTGGATCCGTCCTACGCGAGCCGCTACGACATACCCCAGGGCCAGTACCTCTCCGTCTGCGTGACCGACACCGGCACCGGCATGCCGCCCGAGGTCGTGGCGCGGGTGTTCGAACCGTTCTTCACGACCAAGCCCCTGGGCGAAGGGACGGGCCTCGGCTTGTCGATGAGCTTGTCGATGATCTACGGCTTCGCCCGCTAGTCCGGCGGCCACGTCCGCATCCAGTCCGAGGTCGGGCTGGGCACGACCGTCTGCCTCTACCTGCCGCGCCACCACGGCGAGGCCGTTGCCGAGGACGGCGCCGGCGAGGCCGCCCGGCTCGCACGCGTCGGTCGGGGGGAGACCGTGCTGGTCGTCGATCTGCTGACCGAGATGGGCTACGCCACCGTCGAGGCCGCCGACGCCGCCGCGGGGCTCACAATCCTCCAGTCCGACGCGCGCATCGACCTGCTCGTGACCGACGTCGGCCTGCCCGGCGGGATGAACGGACGCCAGATGGCGGATGCCGCCCGCGGACGCCGGCCGGACCTCAAGGTGCTGTTCATCACCGGCTACGCCGAGTGCGCGGTCATGGGCGGAGGCAGCCTCGGGCCGGACATGCAGGTGCTGACGAAGCCCTTCGCCATGGACGCGCTCGGCACGCGTATCCGGGATCTCGTCGCCGAGGCGTGACGCCGGATTTGCCCACGAGGCAGGTCCCAAGGTGACGGTCTCGGGCGACCGGGAGGTCGAGCCCGGACTTGCGATGCGGGGCCGGCTCCGGGTCTCGCATGAAGCACCGCCAACGAGCCACCCTCCGGGAGCAGCGCGGACGCGGGGCTGGGCGTCGGATGCCGGGGCTCTCGCCCCCCCCCCCGACGGCGACGACCTCGCCGCGGCGGCTTCCGGTGCGCGCAGCCATGCTCCCTCCGGGGCGTGACGGCCGGTCCAGGCCAGGACGCGGATGCTTGTCGTGTTCCGCCAACAGGTCCGGAGGCTCAACGCGATAGGCCGGGACGGTCGCGTGCGTCGCGGGCTTCGGGCGGGTCGGCGCCGCGGTCGCCGGGCCGGAGCGCCTCTACCGGCGGTCACGCTCATTCGGGGCGGGGTCACTTCGGTTCGGTGCCGCGCCGCTCTAGGTTGGCTGAAAGGGGAGCGGACCGCATGGAGCAGGACATCGGCGAGGGGGAGCGGCCGCCCGCTTCGCGACGGCCATCCGTCTCCAGGTCCCTGGACCTCCTCAACCTCCTGCTCATCGACGTGAACGGGGCGATCAAGCCCTACCTCAACGTCTACCTCTACGTGCACCGCGGCTGGAATGATGCCTCGGTCGGGCTGGTCAGCACGGTGTCGGGCATCGTCGGCATCGTGGTGCAGACGCCCATCGGGACCGCCATCGACGCGGTGCGCGACAAGCGCGTGATCCTGCTCGGCGCCCTGGTCGCGCTCTCGCTGGCCACGCTCCTCGTCGCGCTCTTCCCGTACTTCTGGCCCGTGCTCGCGGCCTCCTGCGTGCTGGCCGCCGTCGGGGGCATGCTGAGCCCGGCCATCGCGACGCTCACGCTCGGCCTGTTCCCATCCGACCGGATCGCCGGGCGCTTCGGCCGCAACGCCGCCCTGGAGCGGACCGGGAACGTCGCCATCGCCGTGCTGATCGGGCTCGTCGGCTGGCTGTTCCCGGACCGCGCGGTGTTCCTCCTGGTCCCGGCCTGCGCCATCGTCTCGGCCGCGGCACTCTACTCCATCCCGCGCGATGCCATCGACGCGCGCCGGGCCCGCGGCGGCGGCGAGGGGGAGCAAGCCCCGGCCCGGTTGCGGACCCTGCTGACCTGCCGGCCGCTCATGGTCTTCGCGGCCAGCGTAGGGCTTTTCCATTTCGCCAACGCGCCGCTGCTGACCCTCGTCGCCCAGGAGATCGGACAGGCGCGCCCGGACTGGTCGTCCGTCATCGTCTCCGTCTGCATCGTCGGCGCGCAGGGAGTGATGGTGCCGATGGGGCTCATCGTCGGCCGCCGGGCCGAGCGCTGGGGTCGCAAGCCCTTGCTCGTGATCGGCTTCGCCGCGCTGCCCGTGCGCGCCTTGCTCTATCTCGTCTGGCGCGACCCGTACTGGCTGATCGCGGTCCAGTGCCTCGACGGCGTCGGTGCCGGCCTGCTCAGCGCGGTGAAGCCTCTGGTCATAGCCGACATCACCCGAGGAACCGGCCGCTACAACGCCGCCCACGGCCTGATCGGGACCGTGCAGGGCGCCGGCGCTTCGCTGTCGTTCGTGATCGCCGGAACCTTGGTCCAGCAGGCGGGGTTCGATGCCGCCTATCTCGCGTGCGCCGCCGTCGCGGCGGTCGCGCTCGGGGTGCTCGTGACGCTGCTGCCCGAGACAGTCCCGGAGAAGCCCCGGAGAAGCCTCGGGGCGGCCCGGCGGCGTGGCTGCGAGCGGTGAGACCTGGCACGGCTTGAGGAGGGGTGGTGAAAGATCGGATTTCCGGCCGGGGCGTCCGGCGGCTCACCGCGACGCTGGCCGTGCTCCTCTCCCTTGCCCTGCCCGTCACCGCCGCGACGCTCCACAGCACCTACGTCGACCCGGCGGCGATGGCGCTGCAGCGCGTCCTGCCGCCCCCGCCCGAAGCCGGCTCGGAATCGGCCAAGGCGGACATGCAGGCCGTGGAGGCCGCGGTCCGCGCCCGCACGCCCGACGACGAGCGGCGCATCACCGCGAACCTGCCGTGCACCCTCGACCGCTTCACCGGTGTGCTCGGCCCAGCCTTCACGGCGGAGACGATGCCGGACACCGCGGCGCTGATCGAGAGTGTGTTCCAGGACGGGGAACTCGCCGTGCTGGCGGCGAAGGCCGCCATCGCGCGGCCGCGGCCCTACACGGTGAAGCCGGACCTCGCCACGTTCGGACATCGCTCCGACAGCACGTCCTACCCGAGCGGCCACGCCACGTTCGGGTATCTCGCGGCCACGGTGCTGTCGCGCCTCGTGCCCGAGAAGCGCCAGGCGCTGTTCGCGTTCGCCGAGACCTACGGGGAGAACCGCGTGATCGCCGGCACCCATTTCCCGTCCGACCTCGAAGCCGGCAAAATCGCCGCGGCCGTCATCGCCGAGGCGCTGTTCCACGACCCGCGCTTCGAACGCGATCTCGCCCGGGCGGCTTCTGAAGTCGCGGCCCACGGCGGCGCCTCCGGTCGGTGAGGCGAAGGCTCCTGACGCAGGATCACGAAGGCGGGAGGCGGGTTGCGGGGCGAACCCGCCTGTCCAACCGCGATCCCAGGCAATCCTGGGCACCCGCGCACGGGCCCTTGCCGCACCCGACCCAGCCCCGGAGATGGGCCGCCCGACATCCGAGCCCCGAACGACAGGAGACCGCCGGCATGTCTCACGTCACCGAGGAGAAGGCCGCTGATGGGCACTTCATGGTCAAGGTCGCCGGTCGTGCCGTCACGGAGACCTGCGAGAAGCGGCAGGCCAGGAAGCTCGTCCGCGCGATGCGCATCTGTCGGGCGGCCTCGTCACGCTGTTCAGCGGAAGACGAGGCTCGCCGCTGCGATGGCTAAGCCCAGCCGAGCTCTCTCACGGCCCGGGCGTCGTTCCAGATCTTCGTCAATCCGATGATGCGGTCCCCCTCGAACTGCATGACATACACGTAGTCGGTCGACGTGGATTTGCCCGTGGGCGGGCAGGGTCCGCCCTCGCCAGTGTGGGTCCCGTGGAAGACCCCGTAGGCCGTCACGTTCCGGCGCTCCTCGTCCGTCGCGAAGGATCGCACCTCGTACCGACCGTCGGGGATGAAGGTCAGGAGCCCCTTCATCCACTCCGTGTAGTCCCGCAGGGAGGTCACGCCGGCCAGGGCATCGGCCTGGGCGGAGAAGGTCGCATGCGGGGCACAGTAGCGCGCGCACGCCTCCCAGCCTCCGCCGGTCTCGCAGGCGTCGAAGAAGGCCTTTGCTACCGTCGTGATGTCGCCCATGCCTGGATCGCCCTTTTCCATTGCCGGAAGCGCCGATTGTAGCGGACGCCGTCCGCGCAAGCACCCTCTGCGAGGGTCTGCGCGGACGGTCATGCGGCTGGCGCCGCTTCCGACCGTATCGCGACGATCAGGAAGGCGCCTCGTTCGAGGCAGCCGCGCCATGCCCCCGCTCCCGTGCGGGAGCGGGTTGGGGCAAGACGCTTCGAGGTCGAGCGCGCCATGTCTGTGACCGTTCTCGTGTGAAGCCGGGGGAGGCGGTGGGCCGGACGTGCCGAGGCGCGCGGCCCGGCTTCTCGAAGGCGGCGTCCCGACTTCGGCCGTCCCCCGGCCGAGCGCTAGAGCGCTCTCCGCCGAAGTGGATACCGGTTCGGCGTAAGAGAGCGCGTCGAGACAAAGGTTTAGAGCCGTGCCCGATTGCAACGCGATCGGGCACGGCTCTAGCCGAGCCTCCGGCCGATCGCCTCGGCGAGCATGATCGTGGTCACATTCGTCGGCGCCGAGACGATGTCGGGCATGATCGAGGCATCGACGACGTTCAGGCCGTCCACCCCGCGCACCGCCCCGCTCCCGTCGACCACTGCCCACGGGTCGTCGCGGCCGCCCATCGGGACGGAGGAGGTCGGGTGGGCGTAGCCGTCGACTGCCGAGAGCACGGCTCGCCGCAGCGCGTCGTCGTCACGGACATCGGGACCGGGATACATCTCCGCCGCGACCACGTCGCTGAACGGGGCCGTCCGGCCGATGCGCCGCGACAGGTGTACCGCTTCCAACATGCGCCGCAGGTCGGCCGGGTCCTCGAAGAAATTGTAGCGGATGAGCGGCATGGCGCGGGGGTCGCGGCTCGCCAGCCGAACCGAGCCGACGGACCTCGGCAGCGTGACCGAGCAGGCCAGTACGATGGCCCCGCCGGTCGGGCTCTGCGCCGGATCGAAGATGTGCGTCCCCGAGATGTGAAGGTCCAACTCGTCCGGGGCGGCCTCACGCGACTGCGTCCAGATGATCGCGCCCGCGACCGGGTCCATCGCCCGCACCTCCCGCTTGAGCGCGTAGACGTTGTAGTAGAACGGATGTTCCTTGAGCCGCTCGCCGACCGGCGCGTCCTGCAGCACGGGAATGTCGAGGTCGCGCAGGTGCGCCGCCGGCCCGATGCCCGACCGCATCAGGATGGCGGGGCTGCCGAATGCCCCGGCCGAGAGGATCACCCGTCCGGCCTCCACCGTCGCGCCGTCCAGAAGCCGGAGGCCGCGCGCCCGCCGGCCGTCGAACAGCACGGCGTCGACCTCGGCGCCCCCGACGATGGCGAGGTTCGGTCGGCGCCGAACCTCCTCACTCAGGTAGGCCATGCCCGTGTTGACGCGTCGGCCCTCGACCACGTTCAGCGGGTAGGGCGAGACGCCGTGCTGCTCCGCGCCGTTGAAGTCGGCGATGCGGGACAGGCCGGCCGCCTCCGCGGCCAGCACGAAGGTGCGCATGGAGGGGGTGATCTCCTCCATCGTGCGCTGGCGGATCGGGAAGGGCCCGGAGCGCCCGCGCCGAGCGTCGTCGCCGGCCGGCGTGTTCTCCAGTGCCCTGAAGACCGGGAGCACTCGTCCCACGACCAGCCGTCGAGACCGCGCGCGGTCCAGCGGGCGAAATCGGACGGCCGCGCCCGCATGGCGACTGCGGCGTTCACGCCGGAGCTGCCGCCGAGCACCTTGCCGCGGATCGCGCGCACGTCGTGGCCGAGGCCGGAGCGGTCCTGGGTGTGGTAGCCCCAGTCGTGCGCCGCGTCGCCGCCGACCCGGTTCGCGTTCGCGATGACGTCCGGATACGCCCCCGGCGCGTAGGCCGGTCCGGCCTCCAGCAGAAGAACCGTCCGGTTCGGATTCTCGCTGAGCCGGCGCGCGAGCACGGCGCCCGCGGAGCCTCCGCCGGCGATGACGACGTCGAAGGCCTGATCCGGGATGGGGGCGCGGGTGGGCATGGCGGACATGTCCTCTTCGAGAGCGGCGATGGTCAGGATGCGGAGGCGCGGCGCAGGAAGGCGGCGGCTCGGTCGAGGGCCCGGCGGCTGCTGTCGAGGTGGGCGACGTCGAGCTGGAAGACGTGATGCAGGCCCTCCCAGACCTCCAGCCACACCGCGACGCCAGCCTGTTCGGCGCGCCGGGCGTAGCGCGTCGCGTCGTCGATGAGGCGCTCGTCGGTGCCGACCTGGATCAGGAGCGGGGGCAATCCGCGCAGGTCGCCGAGGAGCGGTGAAGCCAGCGGGTGGCGGACATCGCGCGCGCCGGCATACTTGCGCGCGCAGTCCTGCAGGTACGCACGGCCGATGAGCGGGTCCTGCACCGAAGGATCGTTCATGGAGGGGCCGGACAGCGTCAGGTCGGTCCAGGGCGAGAAGACGACGCCGGCCACCGGCGCAGGGCCGCTCGCGCGCAGGGCGAGGCTCGCCAGGGTGACGAGGCTCAGCCCGCCCCCGGCCGAGTCCCCGACGACGGCGATCCGGTCGTAGCCTTGGCCGATCAACCAATCCCAGGCAGCCAGCGCCGCCTCCGGGGCAGCGGGCAGCGTCGCCTCCGGCGCCAGAGGATAGTCGATGGCGAGCGCGGCGACGCCGGCCCGGCTCGCGATCTGGCTGACGAAGCCGCGATAGGCCGCGGCCGTGCCCTGGACGTAGCCGCCGCCGTGCAGGAAGAGGATCGCCTGGCCGGGCGCGGCATCCGCGGGGCGCACCCACCAGCCGCGGATGCCGGCCTCGTCCACGGGGTCGAACGCGACGCCGTCCGCGCGCGGGCTGCCGGCTATGAAGGTGTCGTAGACGGCCCGCGGCTCTCCCGTCGCGTTGCCCCAGAAGCGCGCGAACAGGTCCCGCAGGGCGTCCTCGCGCCGCCGTTCATCGTCGGCGAGCGGAATGGTGATCGTCCCTGGCGCCGGATCGGGGCCGAAGGTGTCGTCGCGCATCGCAGTTCCCGCTGGTGCATCGGCCCGACCGCCGCCGGGCAAGGCTCCGCCGTCCGCGCGTCGCTCGGCGCCGCGCGGGGTTCGTATGTCGGACGATCGGATCTCAGGCCGGGATGCGGCCGAACGCGCCCCGGGCGTAGCCGGCGAGCGCGCGCTCGACGTCGGCGACCGTGGACATCACCAGCGGACCGCGCTTGACGAAGGGCTCGCGGATCGGCCGCCCGGCCATCAGCACGACATGCGCAGCCTCGGCGGCTTCGAGGATGATCTCCGCGGCGGAACCGGCGCCCACCGCCAGGGCGCCGCCCTCCGGCAGGAGGCGCTCCTCCTCACGGCAGCGGACGGACACGCGCCCCGACACGGCGTAGATCCAGGCTTGCCGCCCTTCGGGCAGGGCGTGGGCGAAGGCGCCGCCCGGCTGTAGGAAGCCGTCGAGCAGTGTCATCTCCTCCGGGGTGCCACCCGCGCCGACAACGTCGCCGCTCTGCCCCAGGACGACGCGGACGCGATGGCCGCGGCCTTCGAGGACCGGGATGTCGGCCGCGCGAACGTGCAGCGCGCGCGCCGGCTGCGCCTTGAGGCGCGCGGGCAGATTGACGAAGACCTGCAGGGCGTGGACCCGTGCCCCTTCGGCCGGCCTCTCCTCGTGCGCGGCGCCCGACGCCGCCGCGAGCCAGTAGAGGTCGCCCGGCTCGAGGGCGACGTCTCGGCCCAGCGTGTCCCGGTTGAGGAAGTGGCCGGTCGCGTCCTCGAACATGACGGTCACGGCCGAGATGCCGGCATGGAGGTGCGGCTCGAAGGTCGGCCCCGTCATGACGAAGTGGTCGACCATCAGGAGCGGGTCCATGCGCCCGTCGAAGACTTCCTCGGAGAAGTGCGTCGCGGAGAAGTTCGAGCCGATGCGGTGGGGCTCTCCGAGAACGGTCTCGCCGAGCCTCGGGTGGAGCGCGTCGGCCCCGTGGATGGTCTCGAGAGCTGTCATGTCCTGCCTCGCTGCGTGGATGTGCCGATGGTGTGGCAACAAACGCTGGCCGAGAAGGCAGCTATTTTCGGACCTATCGTCCGATCGTTTGGACGCCGGGATCCGGCATCCGGTGGCGCTCGCGGCGGATGGCGACCGGCCCCGGCCCCGCACACCCTCAACCGACCCCGTCGAGATCGCCCGCGCCTAGAGTAGCACGGCCTTCGGAAACTCCGCCGCGAGGTGGTCGAGAAAGGCCCGCACGGACGGAAGCAGGCCTTGGCGGTAGGGAATGAGGGCCGTCAGGGTGGAGTCGCCCGCGACCCAGTCGGGCAGAACGCGCCGCAGGGCACCTGAGCGGACGGCCTGACGACAGATGTAGCTCGGCAGAGCGACCACGCCGATGCCGCGGATGGCGGCCTGCTGCAGCCCGACCATGTCATCGCCCATCAGCCTCGGGCTCAACGGCAGTACCGCCTCGTCCCCGGCGCGGCTCGCGTGCCGCAGCCGCCAGACCGGCGCGACCCCGGTCCGCATCATGAACAGGGACGGATGGTCCCGAAGGGCGTCCGGATTGTCCGGAGCGCCGTTCTCGTCGAGGTATGCCGATCCCGCGAACAGGAACCAGGGCGCCGGCGCCAGGGTACGCTGGACGAGGTTCGAGTCCGGCAGCGGGTCCGTATGGGCCCGCACGGCGATGTCGAAGTTCTCGCCGACGATGTCGACGGTGCGGTCCGCGCCGTGGGCCACGACATTCACCTTCGGGTGGCGGACGAGGAAGTCCGCGATGATGTCCGCCAGGGCGAACTGCATGGTCGCGACGCCGGCCGTGCACCGCACCGTGCCGGTCGGCTCCGTCAGGCGCTGGCGGATCGTCGTCTCCGCCAGCTCCGCCTCTCTGAGCATCGCGACCGCGTGGCGGTAGAAGTCCTCCCCCGCATCCGTCATGCCGAACCGGCGCGAGGTCCGGTTCAACAGCCGGACGCCGAGGGCGCCCTCCAGCTGCTGGAGGCGGTGGCTCAAAGTGGATTTCGGCACGCGCAACGTCCGCCCCGCGGCCGTGAAGCCGCCGCGATCGACGACCTGCACGAAGTAGAAGAAGTCGTTCAGGTCGAGCACGCCGCCCCCTTATCGTCCAAACCTATGGACGCTGGGTTCAGATTGTTGCGGCTTCTGGGCCGCCGGTCCAGCCGATAGCTCTTGCTCGTCGCCGGCCCCGACGGGCCTTGAGCAGGAGGACACGATGACCGCGCGCGCCTACGAACCGCTCACCGCCGAGAACGCAGCCCTCGTCCTTGTCGACCATCAGGTCGGCCTGATGACGGGCGTGCGGAACTATTCGACGGGCGAGCTCAAGCACAACGTGATCGCCCTGGCGAAGGCCGCCGCGGCGCTCGGCCTGCCCATCGTGGTCACCACGACGGCGCGCGACAGCCTATGGGGTCCGACCTTCCCCGAGTTGGTCGCGGCGTTGCCCGGAAACGAGATCATCGACCGCTCGTCGGTGAACGCCTACGACGACGCGCGCGTCGCCCGGGCCATCGAGGCCACGGGCCGCGAGAAGCTGATCTTCGCCGGCATCTCGCTGGAGGTCTGCGCGGCTTTCCCGGCCATGACAGCCGTCGCCCGCGGCCTCGACGCCTACGTGGCTGTCGACGCCTCCGGGACGTTCAGCGAGACCAAGCGCCAGGCCGGCCTTCTCCGTATGGCCCAGGCGGGCGTGGTCCTGTCCGACTACGCGACGCTGATGGTCGAGATCCTGAAGGACAACGCCCGCCCGGAGGCGGGCCCGGTCTACGCGGCCTTGGACATGCCCTGGGCGACCTTGGTCGGCCAGGTCGCCGCCTCCTTCGGCAGAGTGCACGGCGGAGCGAATGCTTGACCGTTCACGACACGTGTCAGTTTGCGGCCTGTCCCACAGCGGTCGGCAAGCGGTCGCGCCAGCGGTGTCTGCCGGCCCCTGCTCGACGCAACAATCGAAGCAACACGCGCGTAAGGCCGAGCTCTTAAATTCTTCATTAACCAAAGGCCCGAACGGCCACGAGGGGGTACCGACATGACCACCATCATCGCACGACTGCTGATCGTCATCAGCGTGATCGGCGCCATCGCCTGCGCGCCGATGCTGACGCCCGCATCCGCAGCCGGTCTCCTCGCGCAGACGAGGTGAGCCGTCATGGGCATGCAGTCCGTCATCCTGCTGGTCATCGCCGGCAACTTCGCCTGCGCCTCCCTCATCCCGTATCTGGCGATGACCGGAGCCTGAAGGCGTCTCCTCGGTAGATCTCTCACCCTACGGAGCCGACCATGAGTATCTCGAAGACCGCTTGCCTCACCGCTGTCCTCGGCCTCGTCTCCGACATGGCCTTTGCCCAGCCACAGGCGAGCCAGGAAAACCTGAAGCGCCACTGCATAGGAGATTACCTGGAACACTGTGGCCAGTTCTCGCCCGACGGCGGGGAAGTCCAGGCCTGCTTCCGCGAGAGAGCCGGCCTCCTGACACCGAACTGCTCGATGGCTATCGCCGCTTACCAAGAGGAGCAGAAGGCCGCGAATCCGATCCGGAAGGTCCGCGCCGCACGGTGAAGTCATCCCTTCGCGTATTCGATAAGGTCAGCCGAGCCGGCATCTGCGAAATCCGGCGCGGCACGGAATTCGCCCGTGTCTACCGTCGCCTGCCCTGACCGGGATGCGACCCGCCGCAGGGTATCAACCTTATCGCGCCCGACAGCCCTCGGCGAATGAGGGTTGGATGACCGGTACCGCAAGCCAGCGCACACGGTGCGCGTTCGCCGCGCACAGTCGAAGCGCGATGCGAAATCCCCTGCGCCGGATCGTGGCGGAGTCCGCCGCTTCTCGAGATTGGGCGCGAATGGAAGCCGAGGTCGGCTTTCCCACACTTGATGCCCAGAAGCGGACAGGCGGAAGACCACCCCGAACTGCCGTTCCGGGAGCGACCGAGGCTGTGTCAAAACCCGAACGCTATCGGCCCTCGTAGAAAAACGTTCTCTCGAAGCAGGGTGACATCGGGCTAAGGGACCTCGTGTTGCCATCAGTTCTACGGTTTCCCAGCACATCCGAGTTTTGACACAGCCTCGACCCGAACCGGTCACTCAGGTCACGAGAATGACGGCCGGGACGCGGACGCGCCCGGTTACGTGTCTCGGCTGTGCGCCTGCCGGTAGTCACGCGGGCTCATGCCGTAGCGATCCTTGAAGCGGCGCGCGAAATGCGCCTGGCTGCTGAAGCCGCAGCCGTAAGCCAGCATGCCGATCGACAGGTGGGCGCAGGCCGGATCACCCAGGCGCTTGGCTGCCGCCTCCAGGCGGCGTTCCCAGATGTAGTCGGAGATGTGCCGGCCGCGCTCGTGGAACAGTTCCTGGAGCCGGCGCAGCGACACGCCCATCGCGGCGGCGAGTTGCGGCGGATCCAGGTTCGGGTCGCTCAGGTTCGCCTCGACATAGGCCTTGGCGCGCTGGACCGTGACGTTGCCGTGGACGGAACGGGGTACCTCCTGCGCCATCCGTTCGGCGAGGCTCGCTATGATCAGGTCCGTTCCGATCGCCGCCATGCGCGCGGCCGCGTCGGGCGTGAGCTGATCGCCCATGCGCACCAGCTCCTGGAGGAAGGTGTTTGCCAGAGTCGTGGAGGCGAGGTCCGCGCCGACCGTGAGTGCACATTACAGCCGGGACGGGCCCAGCATGGCCTCGAAGCGCTCGCGCGGCAGATCGATGACGAGGGAGATGCCCGTGTCGGCCTCGCAGACGGCCGGGCGTGCGTCGATAACGACGAAGTCGCCCGTCCGGAATACAGCCTCCCGATCGCCTTGCTGGATGGCGTCCTGGCCGGAGAGCTTCATGGACGCGTAGAGGCGGTCGGGCTGCCCATAGCGCCGAATCGCGTCGGGGGTCGCTTCAGTCCGCATGGCGGTGTGTGCCATCTTGGAGATCGGCACAGGCCCGATGCTGGTGACGTCCAGCCTGCCCTGAAACGGAACCCCGTGAAGGGGTTGCTGGTCGATCGGGATCAATCGCTCGCAGATCGTCTCGCGCCAGCGCCGGAACGCGTCCTTGGGGTGAATTCCCTCTGTCGAGAAGAAGGGTTGCATGCGTAGCCTCGGCACGCAGCGCGCCGTCCCGAAGCGCGACTGCGGATCCGGAGAGTTATTGTATATAATCTATTATCTCAACGCCGCGGTGCCGGGTGCTTCGCGGCGGTTCTGCCCGCGTCTCAACCAATGCCGTCGGTAAGCGCACCGGCAGGAAACCGCCCAGAGCCGCCACTCCGATCGCACCCAAGCCTGACACGGGACCACCCCGCGGGGGCCGGTCACCGTCTCGGAATCCCTCCGTCCCCGCCAGCGTTGTCGGAGCCGCCGCAACGGCCGCGCTCTTCCCGACGCCTCGATCGTCCAGACGACACGAGGTCACCGCCGGGCGGCGACGAGGTCCGCGGCGCGCCGCCACCCGAGTGTCCGGCCGATTCGCGCTCGGACCCTGGGTCCGAGCGTGCCGGATCGCGAGCAGCTGGTCGTCGCGCGCCGGCCTACGATCCGCGCAGGTAGCTCAGCGGCCGACCGGTATCCGGATGCGGCATGACGCCCATCGGGATGTCGTACACGGCGCGCAGCGTGTCGGGGTTCATCAGCGTGCCGGGCGGCCCGTCCGCGATGAGGCGTCCCGAGTGCAGCGCCAGGATGCGGTCGCAGACGCGCGCCGCCATGTTCACGTCGTGCAGGACCACCACGACGCCGAGCCCGTCACGATGGGCGAGATCGCGCACGAGGGCGAGGATCTCGACGGCGTGGGCGACGTCGAGGGCCGAGATCGGCTCGTCGAGCAGCAGGCAGGCGGGCTCCTGCGCGATCATCATCGCGAGCCAGACGCGCTGCCGCTCACCGCCCGAGAGCGTGTCGACGAAGCGGTCCGCGAAGGCGGCGACGCCGGTGGCGGCGAGCGCCCGCCGGACCGCCTCGCGATCCCGGTCGGCGACGCGGCCGAGGGCGCCGTGCCAGGGATAGCGCCCCAGCGCCACGAGCTCGCGCACGGTCATGCCCGGGACCGGCGGGAGCGCCTGCGGCAGATAGGCGACCTCGCGCGCGAAGGCGCGGTCCTCCCAGGCACTGAGGGCGCGATCCGCGAACGCGATCCGGCCGGCGGTCGGCGCCTGCTGGCGGCCCAGCAGCTTGATCAGGGTCGACTTGCCGGACCCGTTATGGCCGATCAGGCCCACCACCTGCCGCGGCTGGATCACGAGGTCGAGGGGATGCAGCAGGGTGCGTTCGGGGAGACCGAAGCTCGCGCCCTGCAGGGTGAAGAGCGGGGGGGCGCCCGCGGCTTCCGCCGTCGGCGCGCCCCGCGGCCGCGCGACGACCGGCGCATCGGGACCGTTCATGCGGGCCTCCTCGGGCCGTCCGTTCCCGCCGGACCCGCTTCGGGGCGTGCCGGCAGGGGGCAGGCGCCGCAGAGGCTCTGGTCGGGGATGAGGTAGCGCAGGCAGCAGACCTTCCGCACCCGACGCGGCGGCGCGCCCGCCGGCGCGTCCCCCCCCTCCGGGACGTAGCGGATCGGCGCGAACAGCGGGTTGGGCGCGCCGGACCGGCGGCGGCTCGTCAGGACGCTCGCGGCGGCCGCGTGTCCGGTCCGGCCCGCCTGCGGGAGCCCCTCGGTGCGGCGCACCACGAACTCGAAGATGTTGCCGGCATTGCTCCACAGCACGCGCGGCGCCACGCCCGAGACCGCCGCCAGGGCACCGACCAGGGGCGCCAGGTGCGCGTCGATCAGCGCGCCGAAGCGATCCGCCGGCGCCCTCTCCTGGGTCTGCCCGCCGGGCCCGTCGCTCCCCGCGGCGGGGTCGCGCAGCTTGAGCGCCCGCGTCAGCCCGCCGTCGTCCGGGACGATCTCGACGGCGTCGAGGGCCACGGGCAGGACGAGGTCGAGCACGATGTTGGCGGCGAGCGCGGGCACCACCAGCATCGAGAAGTGCTGCTTCGCCCAGATCGACGCGACGGCGCGGGGCTCCGGCGCCGCGAAGGTGCGGGCGAACCGGTCGAGCTGGTCGGTCAGGACGCGCGGATCGAGCAGGTCGGCGCCCCTCACGGAGGGGCGCGGATCCTCCGCGGACACGATCCGATCCCGGTAGCCCTCGAGGGGGCCGACGAACAGGGCGTTCAGCGGGGAGAGAATCATCGGCGCAGCATCAGCCAGACGAAATAGGCGCCCCCGAGAACCGTCGCGACGAGGCCGGCGGGCAACTGCCACGGGAAGGCCGCGACGCGCCCGAGCCAGTCGGCCAGCACCATGATCAGGCCGCCGGCGAGCGTCGCCGCCACCAGCTGCTCGGCGGCCCGGCTGAAGCCCAGGCTGCGGGCGAGGTGCGGGCCCATCAGCCCGACGAAGCTCAGGGGGCCGACGAGCAGGGTCGCGGCGCCGGTCAGGATCGCGGCGACCGACAGGACCGTCAGGCGCGCCCGCGCGACCTGGAGCCCGACGGCCCGGCTCGTCTCCGCCCCGAGCGGCAGGATCGTGAGCCAGCGCGCGAGCAGCGGCGTGCCCGCGAGCACCAGGGCCGCGCCGAGGCAGGCGAGCCCGGCCTCGGTCCCGGTGGCGTTGTAGGTCGAGCCCGAGAGCCACGTCAGCAGGGCGGCGGTCCGCGGGTCGGCCGTGGCGAGCAGGAGCGCGATCACCGAGCCGATCAGGCTGGTCAGCGCCGCGCCGACGAGCAGGATCCGGGCGGAGGCGTAGCGCGCCCGGCGGCCCAGGGCCAGGATCGCCAGCAGCGTCGCGAGCGCGCCCGCCGCGGAGGCGGCCAGCATCGCGGCCGGACCGAGGCCGGGGGCGAGGAACAGGACGAGCACCACCACCAGGGCCGCGCCCGCGGAGACGCCGAACAGCTCGGGGCTCGCGAGGGGGTTCCCGGTCAGCCGCTGCAGCAGCCCGCCCGCGTAGGCGAGCATGGCCCCGGCCCCCAGGGCGGCCAGCGCGCGCGGCGCCCGCCAGGCCAGGAGGGCGCCCGGATCGGGACTCCACAGCCAGCCCTGGGCATCCCGCCCCAGGGTGAGCGACAGGCCGACGGCCGCGAGGGCCAGGATCGCGAGCGCCCCGATGGCGGGCCACGGCCGGGCGAGACGGACCGGGATAGGCCCCGGCGCCGGCGGCGCCTCGCGCGCCGTGCGCAGACCCAGGATGAGGCCGACCAGCAGGGGTGCGCCGACGAGGGCGGTGACGGCGCCGGTCGGGACACCGCTGCGGCCGATGAGCCGCTGCACGAGCTGATCGGTCAGGACGAGCAGCACCGCCCCGGCGACCGGCCCCCAGAGCAGGCGGTCGCGGAGCCGGCGGGCGCCGCCGTAGCGGGCGAGGGCCGGCCCCGCCAGGCCGACGAAGCCGATCACCCCGAGATACCCGGTCACGCTGGCGCCGACCGCGACGCCGAGGGCGAGGGCGGCGAGCCGCGTGCCGGCGGTGGAGACGCCGAGGCCCCGCGCCCCGGCATCGCCGAGCTCGATCAGGGTCAGCGGGCGCGCCAGCAGGCCGGCCGCGAGGGCCGCGAGGGCGAGGCGCGGGACGAGGCCGCGGACGCCGTCCCAGTTGTTCTGGTTCAGCGCGCCGGCCTGCCACGTGTAGAGGTCGGAGAGCGCGTCGAAATGCGCGAGCACCAGCATCCGGTTGGCGGCCTCGGCGGACAGCCCGACCACCAGTCCGGCGAGGATGACGGTGGACGGCGCGTAGCCGCTGCGCCCGCTCAGCAGCAGCACGAGGCCCGTGCACAGGGCCGCCCCGGCGCCGGCGACGGGCTCGTAGCCGTAGATCAGGAGGGCCGGCCACCACAGGGTCGCGAGGGCCAGGGCAAGCTTCGCCCCCGCGAACACGCCGAGGGTGCCGGGCTCGGCCAGCGGGTTGTCGAGCACCTGCTGGAACAGCACGCCGGCGAGGCCGAGGCCGCCGCCCGCCAGGACCGCCATGGCGAGGCGCGGCAGCAGGCTGTCGCGCAGGACGAGCTGCGGCATGTCGCCGTCGGTCGGGTGGAGCAGGGCGGCCCACCACTGCCCGGGCGGCAGGACGGCCGCCAGGTTGGCGTGCAGCAGCGCGGCGCTCACCGCCAGCGCGAGGGCGAGGAGCCCCGCCCCGCGCCAGAGCGGCGAGGCCCCGGACCCGTCGGCTCGCGCCCGCCGCGCTCCGGCCCCGGCCGCGCTCACGCCGGGGCCTTCCCGAGCGCCGCGGCGACCTGACGGGCGAAGCGCGCGGCCGAGGGCAGGCCGCCGTTCGGATGGACGACCGGCATGCGGATCACGCGGCCGGCGCGCACGGCGGGCAGCGCCCGCCAGAGCGGGCTGTCGTCGAGGCGCCCGAGGGCGCGCGCGGTCTCGGCGCCGCGGTCGAAGTGGATCAGCGTCGCGTCGGACACCTCCGCGAGGTCCTCGACCGCGGCGAGCACCGTGCCCGCGCCGCTCTGCCGGCCGGTCCAGGCATTGGTCAGGCCGAGGCGCTGGGCGACCGCACCGACGGTGCTGCGCGTGCCGAAGACGGCCAGCTGCCGCCCGTCGTCGCGGAAGCGGCAGATGTAGACCGGGCGCCCGGTCCGGCCCGCGAGCGCGGCCCGGGCCTCGGCGAGCGCCCCGTCGGTCCCGGCGACCAGCGCCCGCGCCGCCGCGGCGCGGTCGACGCGGTCCCCCAGGTCGCGGGTCAGCGCGTCGAGGTGGTCGATCGGCTCCCGCGCGCCCGCGACGATGGGCAGCGCCACGACCGGGGCGATCCGGGTCAGCGCGACCTGGATCTGCGCCTGCCACGGCGCGGCGAGGATGAGATCGGGGGCGATCAGGCTGAGGAACTCGAGGTTCGGCTCCTGCAGCGGGCCGAGGTCGAGGACCGAGTCCGGCAGGGGCGGCTGCGCGATGAGCTTCTCGTAGAGCGGCCGGTTGGCGATCGCCACCGGGACGAGGCCGATGGCGAGGAGCGTCTCGGCGAACAACCCGTCGAGGGCGACCACGCGGGCGGCGGGCGCGCCGCCCGTCTCCGCGCGCCGCGGGTCTTCGGACGCACCCGCGGGGGACGCGGCGAAGCCGCCCGGGACGAGACCCAGGACGCCCGCGGCGAGGCCTGCGAGGAGGGCGCGACGATCGCCGCGCGGGCGGCTCATCCCCATGCGCCGACCCGTGCGCCGACTCGGGCGAGCGGGCGGCGGATCCGCCCGCGGCACGCCTCCGCGCGCCGCGCCCGGCCGGTCCGCGGGACGGCGAGCCTCATGGATGCGCTCCCTGCCGCTCCCAGGCGCGGATCCCGCCGGCGGCGGGCGCGCGCGCCGGGGCGACCGCGCCCCCGTGCCCGTCCTGATCGAGCAGGCTGTCGACGATCTCCTGCGCGCGGACCGGCAGGACCGAGAGCAGGGTGTCGCTCAGACCGTGCGAGGTCTCCGAGTAGCCCTGGACGTAGATGCGCGGGACGAAGCCTGGGCGGGTCGGCACGCGGTAGTCGCGCGCCAGGTCCGGCCCGTCGCGGTAGGGCGCGAGCGGTTCGAGGATCGCCGGGTTCGGGTCGCGCGCGTACCCGGTCGCCAGGACGATGCCGTCGTAGCTGCGCTCCGCCTCGACCTCGGCGTAGCGGTCGACGGTCCGCAGCCTGATCCCGCTCGCGTCGCCGACGGCCGAGAGGATCTCGCTGCGCGGCCGGAGGTGCAGGCGCTGCGGCCCGGAGACCTTCTCCCGGTAGACGATGACGTGGAGCGCCTTGAGCAGGTCGGCGTCGATCACCGCGTAGTTCGTGTTGCGGTAGCTGCGCACGATCGCCGCCCGCCGCTCGCTCGGCTGCGCGTACACGAAGTCGGTGCGGTCGGGGTGAAAGATCTCGTTGACGAACGGCGTCGCGTCCGACGGTCGGAGGGCGTGGCCGCGGAAGACGAGATCGACCTGCAGCTGCGGGAAGCGGGCGTGGAGATCGTGGCCGATCTCGGCGGCGCTCTGGCCGCCGCCGATCACCGCCACGCGGGCGCCCGGGCGCGACAGGTCGAGCGGGCTGCCCGGGCCGCGCCGGTCGACGTGGTCGAGGTAGCGGCTCGAATGGCAGAGCCGGGGATCGCGCGCCAGGGCGGCGAAGGCGGCGGGCACGTGCGGGGCGCCGCCCACCGCGAGGGCGAGGTCGCGCGTCTGGCGGCGGATCTCGCGGCCCGCGGCGTCGCGGGTGACGACCCACAGGGTCTCGACCGTCCCGTCCGGTCCCGGCCCGGGCTCCACCGCGACCGCGGTCTCGCCGTAGTCGCACCGGTCGGCGAAATGGTCCGCCACCCAGCGGAGATAGTCGTTGAACTCGATCCGGCTGGGATGAAACGTCCCGAGATCGATGAAATCGTGCAGTCGACCCTGGCTGTGCAGGTAGTTCACGAAGGTCAGCGGGCTCGTCGGGTTGCGGAGCGTGACGAGGTCCTTGAGGAACGAGATCTGCATGTCGCTGCCCGGCAGCAGCATGCCGCCGTGCCATCGGAAGTGCGGCTGCCGCTCCAGGAAGCGGTACCGGAGGCCGCGCGCCGCCGGGGTCTCGGCCAGGGCGATCGCCAGGGCGAGGTTCGACGGCCCGAAGCCGACCCCGATGACGTCGCAGAGCGGTGCGGCGCGCGCGGTCATCCGATCGTCTCCTCGTCCGCACGCCGGGGTGCGCGCCGGGATGCGCAGCGATCCTCGCCGCCGCGGCGCACGGGGGCGGCGCCTCCCTCGGGGGAGCCGCGCGTTCCCCCGGCGGGACCGCTCGCAGGCGACCGGAAGCTGGTTCGCGCACACGCCACTGACCGCGTCCCCCGCCAAGCCCCGGACCACAGAACACCCGCCGGCCGCACTGCGTAGCGCGAACCGCCACAGTGATTCAAGGTCTCCGGAAAACACTTCTGACGATCGAGCAGTAATGAATTAAATTAGAACATTTCAAATATGTAAAAGGGCCCTTGAGTCCGGCGATCTTTCGGCCATGTTATGCGCCGACAAGCGAAGTTCATTGATTCATTGGCGAGGCTGCTCGCAGCTTTCACCTGAACGGGATGCATCGATGGCGTTCGATCGCGAAGATACGCTGTTCTACGTGGTGGTGAATCACGAGGAGCAATACTCGATCTGGCCGAGCTACCGCGACATCCCTGACGGGTGGCGCGCCGTGGGCGATCCGCGCGCGAAGGCCGATTGCCTGGCCTACATCGACGAGGTCTGGACCGACATGCGGCCCCTGAGCCTGCGCCGACACATGGAGGCACAGGAGCGGGACGCGGGCGGCGCGCGGGCGTGACCGTGCCGGGACGAGTCCGGCTGTTCTGCCTGCCCTACGCGGGGGCGAGCGCCGCGGTGTTCGCGCAGTGGCGCCGCGGCCTGCCCGACGCGGTCGACGTCAGGCCCGTCGAGCTGCCGGGGCGCGGCTCCCGGATCGGCGAGGCGCCCTGCACCGACCCGCGGGCGCTGACGCGGCGCCTCGCGGACGAGGTCGCCGGTTCCGTCACGGGCTCCTACGCGCTGTTCGGGCACAGCCTGGGCGCGCTGCTCGCCTTCGAGCTGGCGCACGAACTCCGCGACCGCGGGATCGCGGCGCCGCGCGCGCTGTTCGCCTCCGGATGCGCCGGACCGGCGGTGTGCGACGGGGCGTATTTCCGCCGCCCGCGCAGCGACGCGGACCTGCGCGACGCGCTGTCCGCCTACGGCGCGACGCCGCCGGAGGCGCTGGCCGATCCCGCCCTGATGGCCCTGGTGCTGCCGGTGCTCCGGGCCGATTTCCGGCTGCGCGGCGCCTACACCTACGCGGCGCGCCCGGCGCTGGACTGCCCGATCCAGGCGCTCGGCGGGACGCGGGACGACGTCGCCCGCGCCGACCTCGAGGCCTGGGGCCGCGAGACGCGCGGCCCCTTCGACCTCGCGCTGTTCGAGGGCGACCACTTCTTCATCCACGCGCGGCGGGGGCCGGTGCTCGACCTCGTCGGCCGGCGGATCGGCGCGCGGGCCGAGGTCGCGGCCTGAGGCGGCCGCGCCCGCCCATCGGCGGCGCGCGGGCCGGCGGCGCGAACGAACGGGATGTCACCATGGAGGACGCCGTGATGGAACTCGTGACCAAGCCCCTGCGGGACGAGGGTCCTCTGCCGCTCCTGGTCACGCCGCCGGAGGGCGCCGCGGGCGCGGCGCTCGCGGACGCGCTGCCGGCGATCCGGGCCGCGGCCGAGGCGCACCTCCACGCCGCGGGCGGCCTGCTGCTCCGCGGCTTCAGCCTCGACGGGCCCGACGCGTTCCGCAGCTTCGCGGCGGGCTTCGGCCACGACCTCCTGAGCTACGAGTTCGGCTCGACGCCGCGCAGCCCCGTGACCCAGGGGGTCTACACCTCGACCGAGTACCCGCCCCACCAGCACATCCCGCTGCACAACGAGCAGGCCTACGCCCGCGACTGGCCGATGAAGATCTGGTTCTACTGCCAGCAGGCGGCGCCCGAGGGGGGCGAGACGCCGCTGGCCGACAGCCGCGCCATCTACCGCGCCGTGCCCGAGCCGATTCGCGCGCGCTTCGCCGAGCGGGGCCTGATGTACGTGCGCAACTACGGCAACGGGCTCGACGTGGCCTGGGAGCAGGTATTCGGCACGCAGGACCGAGGGGCGGTCGAGGCGTACTGCGCCGGCCACGGGATCACCTGCGAGTGGAAGCCGGACGGCGACCTCCGCACCCGGCAGGTCTGCCAGGGCACCGCCCGCCACCCCGAGACCGGCGAGCCGGTGTGGTTCAACCAGGCCCACCTGTTCCACGTCTCGAACCTCGAGCCGGAGGTGCGCGCGACCCTCCTCGACCTCGTCGACGAGCCGGACCTGCCGCGCAACGTCTACTACGGCGACGGCAGCCCGATCCCCGACGCGGATCTCGACGCGATCCGCGCCGTGCTCGCCGCGCACACCGTCGTCTTCCCCTGGCAGTCCGGCGACGTGGTGATGCTGGACAACATGCTGACCGCCCACGCGCGGACACCCTTCAAGGGCCCGCGCAAGGTCGTGGTGGCGATGGCGCAAGCCGGCCGCGCGCAGTGATGGCGGCGGCGTTCGCCTTCGCGGAGCCCGGGTCCGCGCCAGGGACCGCGCTGTGGCGCGCCCTCGCGCGGGGCGCCCGCGCCCGGCTCGTGCTGGCCGGCGCGGCGAGCCTCGTCGGCGGGATCGCCACGACGGGCCTGATCGTGCTCATCAACGGGGCGCTCCACGCGTCCGAGCCCGCCCGGGCCGACCGGGTCGCCGCCTTCGCGGCGACCGCCCTCCTCGCCTGCGCGGCGCTCGTCGTCTCGCGCGCCCTCTTCGCCGATCTCGGGCAGCGCGGGCTCGCCGATCTCCGGTCCGCGATCGCCGCGCGCGTCCAGGCCGCCGCGTTCGCGGATCTCGAGGCTGTGGGGAGCGCCCGGGTGCAGGCGCTGGTGACCGAGGACGCCAACCAGGTCGCCAACTTCCTCACGGCGCTGCCCGTGCTCGTCACCAACTGCGCGGTGGTCGCGGCGACCCTCGCGTATCTCGGCTACCTGTCGTTCCCCCTGTTCCTGGCCTCGGCCCTCACGATCGCCCTGGGGGCCGCGGGCTACTCCGCCTGCTACGGCCGCGTCACGCGCCACCTCGCCCGGGCCGGGGCGGAGCAGGACCGCCTCGTCGGACATTTCCAGGCGCTGCACGGCGGCGCCAAGGAGTTGCGCCTCAACCGGGAGAAGGGGCGCCACTTCCTCGACGCGGTCCTGGCGACCGCGATCGCCCGCGTCGCCGACCACCGCCGGCGCGGCCTCGCCCTCCTCGCGCTGGCGGCGGGCTGGGGCCGCATCCTGTTCCTGGCCCTGATCGGGCTCGCGCTGTTCGTCCCCGGGACCGGCGCGCAGAGCCCGGCGGTGACGACCGGGTACGTCATCGCCCTGCTCTACCTGATGGGGCCGCTCGAGGCGGTGCTGAACACGATGCCGCTCGTCAACCTCGCCCGCGTCGGCGCGCGGCGGATCGAGGCGGCCTTCGCCGAGCTGCCGCCCGAGCCGGTCGGCGATCCGGGGACAGGCCCGGCCGCGCCCCGGCGCGACGCCACCGTGACCCTGCGGGGCGTGACCCATCACCGGGCCGATCCGCAGACCGGCGACCGCTTCGACCTCGGCCCGGTCGACCTGACGCTGCGCCCCGGGGAGATCACCTTCCTGGTCGGCGGCAACGGCTCCGGCAAGACCAGCCTCGCCCGGGTGATCGCCGGACTGCACCCGCCGACCGGCGGGACGCTGTGCCTGGACGGCCGCCCGGTGGCGGGCGCGGCCCTCGCCGGCTACCGCGCGCACGTCGCGGCCGTCTTCTCCGATTTCCACCTGTTCGAGACGCTGCTCGGCCGGCCGGACGCCGCGCGCGAGGCGCAAGCGCGCGCGTGGCTGACGCGCCTCGGCCTCGACGGCCGCGTCAGCCTCCGGGACGGGGTCTTCTCGACCCGCGATCTCTCGACGGGCCAGCGCAAGCGGCTCGCCCTCCTGGTCGCCTGCCTGGAGGACCGGCCCGTGATGATCTTCGACGAGTGGGCCGCCGACCAGGATCCCGACTCCCGGGCGGCCTTCTACGAGACGCTCCTCCCGGAGCTGGCCGCCGAGGGGCGGACGATCCTCGTCGTCACCCACGACGACCGCTGGTTCGACCGGGCCGACCAGGTCGTGAAGCTCGAGCGCGGCCTCGTGGTGGAGCACCGCGCCGCCGCGCCGCGCGGCCGCCAGGCGGGAGCCTGCACGTGAGCCTGCACGAGAGCCTGCACGTGGGCCGCGCGCACCGCGCGCCGTCGCCGCACCGGCCCGCGCCGGACGACAGCCTCGTGGCGATCCTGCGGGCGCGGGCGGCCGCCACGCCCGACCGGCTGACCCTGCGCTTCCTCACGGACGGGCGCGCGGTCGGGGCGTCCCTCGACTACGCGGAGCTCGACCGGCGGGTCCGCGCCCTCGCGGCGCGCCTCCAGCGCGACGCCGAGCCCGGCGCGCGGGCGCTCATCGCCCTGCCGAGCGGGCCGGACTACGTCGTGGCGTTCTTCGCCTGCCTCTACGCGGGCCTCGTCGCCGTGCCCTCCTTCCCGCCGGAGACGCGGGATCCGCACCACGCGGCCCGCCTCGCCCTGATGATCGCCGACATGGCACCGCGCCACGTCCTGACCGATCGGGCGAACCGCGAGACCGTGACGGCGACCTGCGCGGGCAGCTCCGTAAGCGCGATCGTCTGTGTCGACGCGGTCGGCAGCGCCGGGGCGGAGGCGTGGCGGCCGGTCCCGTGCCCGCCCGACACCCTCGCCTTCCTGCAGTACACGTCGGGCTCGACCGCGAATCCCAAGGGCGTCGAGGTCACGCACGGCAACATCGTCGCCAACGCCCGCTGGCTCGCCGAGGCGATCGCGCCCGGCCCGGACGACGTCTTCGTCTCCTGGCTGCCCCTCTACCACGACATGGGCCTGATCGCGGGGCTGATCGAGCCGATCTTCGCCGGCGCGCCGCTCGTGCTGATGAGCCCGCAGGCCTTCCTCGCCCGGCCCGCCTCGTGGCTCGAGGCGATCGGCGCGCATGGCGGCACGATCAGCGGGGGCCCGGACTTCGCCTACCGGCTGGCCTGCGAGCGCGTCGGCGCCGCCGCGCTGGCGGGGCTCGACCTCGCCGGGTGGCGCGTCGCCTACAGCGGTGCCGAGCCGATCCGGCCCCGGACCCTCACCCGCTTCGCCGCGTGCTTCGCCCCGGCGGGCTTCGCGCCGACGGCGCTCAGCCCCGCCTACGGCCTCGCCGAGGCGACCCTCCTCGTCGCGGCCAAGCCCCTGGGCACGCCGTGGCGCCGGCTGAGCGTGGCGCCGGCGGCGCTGGCGGCCGGCCGCGCCGTCGCCGACGAGGCCGGGACCGCCCTCGCGAGCAGCGGCCGGCCGGTCCGGCCCGAGCACCTGCGGATCGTCGACCCGCGCTCGGGCCTCCCCTGCCCCGACGGCACGGTCGGCGAGATCTGGCTCAGCGGCCCCTGCGTCGCGCGCGGCTACTGGAACAACCCGGAGGCGACCCGGGCGACCTTCGTGCCCCGCGACGGCGCGACCTGGCTGCGGACCGGGGACCTCGGCTTCCTGGACGGCGGCGAGCTCTTCGTAACCGGGCGCGCCAAGGACCTCATCATCCTGCGCGGCCACAACGTCTATCCGCAGGACGTGGAGACGGCGGTCGAGGCGCGGGTGCCGGCCCTCCGCCCGGGGCGGGTCGCGGCCTTCGCGGTCGAGGGCCCGGCGGGCGAGGCGATCGGGATCGCCGCCGAGATCGGCCGGAGCGCCGCCGCCCGCGCGCCGGAGATCGCCGCCGCGGTCGACGCCGCGCTGGCGGAGGTGCTGGCCGAGCCGGCGGAACTCGTGGCCCTGCTGGCGCCGGGCACCCTGCCCAAGACCACGAGCGGGAAGCTCCGGCGCGGCGCGTGCCGGGACGGCCTCGCGGCCGGCGACCTCACCCCCCTCCACCTCTACCGGCGGCCGCAGGGTGCTGCGTCGCCGGATGAGCCGCCCCGGAGCGCGACGGAGCGCGCCCTCGCGGCGATCTGGTGCGATCTCCTCGGCCTCGACGAGGTCTCGCGCGGGCGCGGCTTCCTGGAACTCGGCGGCCACTCGCTCCTGGCGATGCGCGCCGTCGACCGCGTCCGCGCCGCCTTCGGGGTCGCCCTGCCGCTGCGCGACCTGTTCGCGGCCCCGACCCTCGCCGACCTCGCGGCGCGGATCGACGCGCTGCCCCGCGACGCGGTGCCGGCGCCCGCGCTCCTGCCGCGCGCGGGCCCGCCCCTGCTGTCGCTCGGCCAGCAGCGGCTCTGGCTGGCCGAGCGGCTCGGCGACCCGGCCGGGCGCGGCGCCTACGTCATGGTCGGACATATCCGGTTCGAAGGTCCGCTGGAGCCCGACCGGCTCGCCGCGGCCCTGCGCCGGGTCGTCGCCCGGCACGCCGTGCTGCGGACCGGCTATCCGACCGGCGAGGACGGCCTTCCGGAGCCCCGGATCGCCGAGGCGGTCGCCCTCGACGTGCCCGTCGACGACCTCACCGACCTCGATCCGGGCGCCCGCGAGATCCGGGTCGCCGCGTGCGAGGCCGCGGAGGCGGCCGCGCCGTTCGACCTCGCCGTGCCGCCGCTCCTGCGCGCCCGGCTCCTGCGCCTGGCCGCCGACGATCACCGCCTCGTCCTGGCCCTCCACCACCTCGTCGGCGACGGCTGGTCGGTCGGCGTGCTGCTCTCCGAACTCGGGGCCGCCTATCGCGGCGCGGAGGCGCCGCCCCTCCCCGTCCAGTACGCGGATTTCGCGCGCTGGCACCGGGCGGCCGTGGAGCGCGCGGCGGCGGCCGAGACCGCGTTCTGGCGCGGGCACCTCGCGGAGGTGCCCGCCCTGCTGCCCCTGCCGACGGACCGGCCGCGGCCGGCGGTCCCGTCGCAGGCCGGCGGCTCCGTCCGCTTCGAACTGCCGGGGCCGCTGGTCGCCCGTCTGGCGGAGCTGGGCCGGGCGCGCGGCGCCTCGCCGTTCGTCGTGCTGCTCGCGGGCTTCCAGGCCCTGCTCCATCGGCTGAGCGGGGCCGAACGCTTCGTGGTCGGCACCGACGTCGCGGGCCGGCCGCACCCCGAGCTGGCCGGGCTGATCGGCTTCTTCGTCAACGTGCTGCCGATCCGGGCGCGCCTCGACGGCGCCCCGTCCTTCGCCGCGCTGATCGAGCGCGTCCGCGAGGACGTCCTCGCCGCCTTCGAGCACGCCACCCTGCCCTTCGACCGGATCGTCGACGCCCTCGACATCCCGCGCGCCCGCGCCCGTCCCCCCCTCGTCCAGGCCCTGTTCGTGATGCAGAACGCGCCGCCCGGCGATTTCGGGGTCCCGGGGCTCGCGGCCGAGGCCCGGGCGGCCAGCGCGCACGGCTCGAAATTCGAGATGGCGCTCTTCCTCGACCCGCCCGCGCCGGGGGGCGGGATCGCGGCCGAGTGGGTCTTCGCCACGGCCCTGTTCACCCCCGAACGCGTCGCGCGCCTCGCGGAGGCCTACGCGACCCTGCTCGCCGCCGCCGCCGCCGCGCCCGCGGCCCCGCTCCCGACCCTGCTGCCCGGCCTGCCCGACCTTCTGCCCGCGCTCCCGCCCTCACGAGACCCGGAGGACCCCGTCATGTCGAACACCGCCCCGTCGCTCCCGCGCACCGGCCGCCTGGAAGCGAAGCTCGACAAGCTCAAGGGACTGGGCGCCGGCAAACCCGCCGCCGCCGCGGGCGAGCCGGCCCGCCTCTCGACCCTGGCGCCCGGGCGCGACTTCCCCCTCGTGATCGAGCCGCTGTCGGCCGACGTCGACGCGGTGGCCTGGGCGACCGCCCAGCGCGACTGGGTCGAGGGCAAGCTGCGCCGCCACGCCGGCCTGCTGCTGCGCGGCTTCGGCATCGCGACCCCGCAGGAATTCGAGGCCTTCGCCGAGGCGCTCCAGCCCGGCCTCTACGGCGGGTACGGCGACCTACCCAAGAACGAGGGCGGGAAGAACACCTACCGCTCGACGCCCTACCCCGAGCGGGAGATGATCCTCTACCACAACGAGAGCAGCCACCTGCATGCCTGGCCGCGCAAGCAGTGGTTCTTCTGCCAGCAGCCGTCGCCGGTGGGCGGCGCGACGCCCATCGTCGACTGCCGCGCGCTGTACCGGCAGCTGCCGCCGGCGATCGCCGACCGCTTCGAGCGCCTGGGGCTGATCTACGTCCGCACCTTCACGGAGCGCTTCGACGTCGACTGGCGCCGGTTCTTCCACACCGAGGATCGCGCGGCCGTGGAGGCCCGCTGCCGGGCCGAGGGCGTCGACTTCGCCTGGCTCGACGCGGACACGCTCCAGACCCGCACGCGCTGCCCGGCGGTGATCACCCACCCGCTGACCGGCGAGAAGTCGTTCTTCAACCAGGTGCAGCTGCACCATCCGCGCTGCCTCGACCCCGAGGTGCGCGCCGACCTCCTCGGCCTCGTGGGGCCGGAGCGGATGCCGCGCGACGTGCACTACGGCGACGGCACGCCGATCGAGGACGCGGTGATGGACGAGGTCGGCCGCCTCTACGAGGCGATCGCCGTGCGCTTCGACTGGCGCCCCGGCGACGTGGTGATGCTCGACAACATGCTCGCCGCCCATGCCCGCGACCCCTACGAGGGGCCGCGCCGGATCGTCGTCGCCATGGGCGACATGGTCGAGCGCGGCGCGGTCACGGGAGCGGCGGCATGACCGGCGCGGCGATGACCGGCGCGGCGATGACCGGCGCGGCGATGACCGGGGCGCCGGCCTCCCTCGCGGCGCCGACCCGGGCGCTGACCCCCGAGCAGCGCGCCTGCCTCGACGAGACCGGCACCGCGCCGAATCTCGTCGCCGAGATCGACCTGCCCGGGCCGGTCGAGGCAGACCGCCTCCGCCGCGGCCTCGCCGCGGTCGCCGCCCGCCACGACGTCCTGCGCACCGCCTTCGTGCGCGAACCGGGCTTCCGCGGCCTGCGGCAGGCCGAGGCCGGCGCGCCCGCTATCCCGCTCGATACCGGCGCGCCGCAGGGAGATGTCGGGACCGTCGGCCTCGCGCCGGAGCGCGGCCGGACCCTCGCGGCCGTCCTCCTGCCGGGCGCGACGCCGCGGCTGCGCCTCGTCGCCAGCGCCCTCGCGGTCGATGCCGGCAGCCTCGACCGCGTCCTGTCGGAGGTCGCGGCCGCCTGCGCGGACGACGCGGCGCCCGGCGCCGATCCCGAGGCCGCGACCTACGCCCAGTACGCGGAGTGGCGCGAGGCGGTCGCCGCCGACGACGCGGACGGCGAGGGCCAAGCCTACTGGCGGGACCAGATCGGCGCGGGCGCGGCGCCCCTCCGGCTGCCCTATCGCCGCGGGGCGGCCGCCGACGCGGTGGAGGAGCCGGCCGCCGCGATCCGGCTGAGTCGGGCCGTCGACGCCGCCGTCACGGACGCCTTCGCGCGGGCGCTGGCCCGGCCGGACCTCGCCGCGGCCGGCGCCGAGGCCGTGCTCCAGGCCGCGTGGTGGCTGCTCGTGGCGCGCCTCGCCGAGCGGACGGAGATCCTCGGCGGCTGGGCGCACGATTGCCGGCGCGACTACGCGGTCTTCGCCGGCACGGTCGGCGTCTTCACCAAGACGCTGCCCCTGCGCCTCGTCCTCCCGCCGGAGACCAGCGTCTCGGAGGCCGCGGCCGGTCTCGCCGCACGGCTCGACGAGCACCGCGCCTTCCAGGAACTCTGCCCCCTCGACGCGGCCGGCGACGACCGCCGCCCCGCGGTCGGCTTCGCGCTCGCGGCTCAGGGGGCCGCGCAGGACCGGCTCCTGCCCGGACCCGCCGGGTTCGAGCTCTGCCTGGAGCCGGCCCTCGACGCGGAGGGGCACCTCGCCGCGCTGACCTTGCACGCCGACCCGCGCCGCTACGCGGTGGAGGCCCTGGAGACCCTGCTCGATCAGGTCGAGACGCTGCTCGCCCGCCTGCCCGCGAAGGCCGCGACGCCCTTCGCGACCTACCCGCTCGTCGGCGCGCGCGAGGAGGTGCGCCTGCGCGCCTTCGGCCGCCCGGCCGCCCGCGCCCTGCCGGCGGAGACCCTTCCGGTCCTCGTCGCCCGCCACGCGGCGACGGCGCCGGACGCCCCCGCCCTCGTGGGCGCCGGCCGCACCCTGTCGTACGCCGCGCTGGAGGACCGCGTCGCGCGCCTCGGCGCCTGGTTCGCCGCGCGCGGCGTCGGTCCCGAGCGCGTCGTCGCCCTGGACCTGCCGCGCTCCGTCGACCTCGTGGTGGCGATCCTCGCGGTCTGGCGCGCGGGGGGCGCCTACCTGCCCCTCGACCCGGCCTGGCCGCAGGCCCGCCGCGACCGCCTGATCGCGCTCGCCCGGCCCGCGCTGACCGTGGCGCTCTCGGCCGACCCCGCGGCCGGCCGGCACGCCCTCGGGGCGATCCTCGACGGCCTCGGTGAGGCCCGGCACCCCGCCGAGGCCCGGGACCCCTCCGACATGGCCTGCCTGCTCTTCACCTCCGGCTCGTCCGGGACGCCGAAGGGCGTGGTGATCGAGCACGCCCAGATCCGCGCCTACGCGGAGGCCGTCATCGACGCCCTCGACCTGTCCGGTCACGGGCGCTTCGCGCTGACCTCCACGGTGGCGGCCGACCTCGGCAACACCATGCTGTTCGCGGCGCTGCGCCTCAGCGCCTGCCTCGTGGTCGCCGACGAGGCCGAGATGGCCGACGGCCCGGCCTTCGCACGCTTCCTGCGCGGCAACGCCGTCGCCTGCGCGAAACTGGTCCCGTCCCACCTCGCCGCCCTCCTCGACAGCGTCGAGGACCCCGCGCTGCCCGCCCTGCTGGTGCTCGGCGGCGAGCCGACGCCGGCCGCCCTAGTCCGGCGGATCCGGGCGGCGGCGCCGACGACGCGGATCGCCAACCATTACGGTCCCACCGAGGCCTGTGTCGGCGTGCTGGTGCATCCGGACGCGGCCACCGCGCCGCCGGACGAGAGCCTGCCGCTGAGCCGCGTGCTCGCCGGCAGCGAGGCCTACATCCTCGACGCGGCGGGCGCGCTCGCGCCGACCGGCGCGGTCGGCGTGCTCCACCTCGGGGGCGCCCAGATCTGCCGCGGCTACCTCCCGGGCACGGAGGCCGGCGGCGCGGGCGCGTTCTCGCCCAACCCCTTCGGAGCGGGGCGGCTCTACCGCACCGGCGACCGGGCCCGCCTGCTTCCCGGCGGCCGCCTCGTGCTCGCCGGGCGGGCCGACGACCAGATCAAGCTGCGCGGCCACCGCGTCGAGCCGGGCGAGGTCGAGGCCGCGCTGGCGGGCCTCGCCGGCGTGAGCCAGGCGGCGGTACGCCCGTTCACGGGGCCGGACGGCGCGACCGGACTCGCGGCCTACGTGGTCGCCGACCCCGAGCGGACACCCGCCGCGCTCCTCGCGGCGCTGGCCGAAACCCTGCCCGCCGCGTGGCTGCCCGCCCCGATCCTGCGCCTCGACAGCCTGCCGCGGCTGGCCAACGGCAAGATCGACCGCGCCGCCTTGCCCACTCCGGACGCCCATCCGGACGGGGGCACGGGCGTCCCGCCGCGCACGGCGCTCGAGACCGTGCTCACCGACGCCATGGCGGAGCTGCTGGGCCTCCCGGCGGAGCGCCTCGGGGCCGCGGGCGACTTCTTCGCGGCCGGCGGCAACTCGCTCCTCGTCATCAAGCTGACGGCGCGCATCCGCAAGCTGCTCAAGGTCGAGATCCCGCCGAGCCTGGTCTTCGACCACAGCACGCCCGCGACCCTCGCCGCGGCGCTCGGGCCCTACGCCCCGCCGGACGCGATCGAGGAGACGGCGAGCCTGCGCCTGGAAATCGCCGGCCTGAGCGAGGCCGAGCGCGCCGGCCTCGCCGGGGTGGGCGCGTGACCGGGGTCGGCGCGCGCGACGCGGCGCGGCAAGCGGCCCTCGCCCGCCTGCTGCGGGAGGACGCCGAGGCGGCCGACGGCATCCCGCGGCACGCCGGCGGCCCGGCGTCCCTGTCGTTCCCGCAGGCGCGGCTCTGGTTCCACCAGCGCTACGACCCGGAGAGCCCGGCCTACCACTCGGCCCGGGCCTTCCGCCTCGCCGGCCCTCTCGACGTCCCGGCGCTCGAGGGCGCGTTCCGGAGCCTGATCGCCTGTCACGACGTCCTGCGCACGGCGCTGGCGGATACCGCCGACGGCCCGCGCCAGATCCTGCACCCGCACGTGCCGTTCGAACTCGAGCGCGTCCCGGCCCTCGACGGTGACCCGGGCGCGGCGCTGCGCGCCCTGAGCCGCCGCCCCTTCGATCTCACCCGCGCGCCGCCGCTGCGCGCGGTCCTGTCGGAGGCGGATCCGGCGGGCGGGCGCGTCCTCCTCGTGGTGATGCACCACATCGCGGTGGACGCGTGGTCGACGGCGCGGCTCTTCCGGGATCTGGCGCAGGCCTACCGCGCGGCCCTCGCCGATCCCGCGCGGATCGGGCAGCCGCTGCCCGCCCCGCGCCTGCGCTTCGTGGATTTCGCCGCGTGGCAGCGCGCCCGGTTCGACGGCGCGGCCGGGTCCGCGGCGATCGCGCGCGGGCGCCGCTACCTCGGCGACGCCGTCCCGGCCCTGGACCTGCCCCTCGACTATCCCCGCCAGCCCCTGGCGAACCGCCCGGGCGGGCGGGTCGACTTCACCCTGCCCGCCGACCTCGCCGGCGCGGTGGCCGCGTTCTGCCGGTCGCAGGCGTGCCCGCCCTTCGTGGCGCTGCTGGCGTCGTGGCAGGTGCTGCTCGCCCGCCTGAGCGGCCAGACGGACTTCGCCGTCGGCGTGCCGAACGCCGCCCGCACCCGCCCCGAGCTGCAGGACCTCGTCGGCTTCCTCGTCAACACGCAGGTCTACCGCGTCCGCCTCGATCCGCGCGGGAGCTTCCGCGATCTCTGCGCGCGGCTGCGCGGCGAGGCGATGGCGTTCCTGGCCGAGGACGACGTCCCCTTCGAGCGCCTCGTGGCAGAGACCGGGATCGCGCGCGACGCCGCGACCACGCCGGTCTTCCAGGCGGCGTTCAACTTCCGCCCCAGCCGGGATACCGCCCCCCTCGACCTCGCGGGGGTCGCGGCGGCGCGGATCGACGTCGACGTGGCGAGCGCCAAGTTCGACGTCGCCCTCGACGTCGCCGCCGACGGGACCGGCATCGATTGCCAGCTCGAGTACGATGCCGGCCTGATCGCGGACGCCACCGCCCGGCGCTGGCGCGACGGGTTCCTCGCCCTGCTGCGCACCCTCGTCGCGGCGCCGGACCGGCCCATCCACGCGGCGAGCGCGCTCACGGCCTCCGACCGGGCGGTGATCGACTCGGCGAACGCGACCGCCCGGGCCTAYCCGGACGGCGCCGGCGACGTSCTCGCCGCCTTCGCAGGCCACCGCGCGCAAGACCCGGACGCGATCGCGGTGACCGACGCCCGGACCAGCCTGACCCGCGCCGGCCTCGACGCCCGCGCCACCGCCATCGCCCGACGCCTCGCCCGCGCCGGCGCCCGACCCGAGCGCGTCGTCGGACTCCTCCTCGAGCGCACCTGCGACCTGCCCGCCGCCTGGCTCGCCGTCCTCAGGACCGGCGCCSYCATCCTCCCCCTCAACCCCGAACTGCCCSCAGCCCGCCTCGCCGCCCTCGCCGCAGAGGCCGRCCTCCTCCTCACCCAGCCCGAACTCGCCGACCRRCACCCCGCCCTCGCCGACGCCGCAGGGCGAGCGCCCCTCGTCCTGGACGCCGATCCGGACGCCGATCCGGATGCCGATCCGGATGCCGACGCCGACACGGACGCCGCCCGGCCCGTCCGGCCCCGCACCCGCGCSCCCCACCCGGACGCGCTCGCCTACGTCCTGCACACCTCCGGCTCCACCGGCACCCCCAAGGCCTGCGCCAACACCCACGCCGCCCTCGCCAACCGCCTCGCCTGGATGGCCGACCACCTGCGCGTCGGTGCCCACGACACCATCCTGCACAAGACCCCCGTCTCCTTCGACGTCGCCGTCTGGGAGATCCTCCTGCCCCTCGTCACCGGCGCACGCCTCGTCCTGGCGCCACCCGGCGCCCACCGCGACYCCGACGCCATCGCACGCCTCATCGGCCGGCACGCCGTCACCCTCCTGCACTTCGTGCCCGCCCAGCTCTCGGCCGCCCTCGCCGCCGGCGCCCTCGACGACACCGCCAGCCTCACCCGACTGGTCGCCAGCGGCGAGGCCCTGCCGCCCGACCTCGCCCGCGCCGTCGCCGCCCGCACCGGCGCGCGGGTGCACAACCTCTACGGACCCGCCGAA
>NZ_LMPY01000025.1:45546-47437 GCF_001424445.1 Methylobacterium sp. Leaf361
GCTCGGCCTCGCCCGGGGCTACCGCGGCCAGCCCGGCCTGACCGCCGCGCGGTTCGTGCCCGACCCGGAGGCCGGGCGCGGCGGCGCACCGGCCGGGGCGCGGCTGTACCGCACCGGCGACCGGGCGGCGTGGCGGGCGGACGGGCAGCTCGACTACCGCGGGCGGGCGGACGATCAGGTCAAGATCCGCGGCCAGCGCGTGGAGCCGGGCGAGGCGGCCGCCGCGCTGCGGGCGCTGCCGGGCGTSGCCGAGGCGGCGGTGGTCGCCCGTCCCGGTCCGGACGGGGGGCTGCGGCTGGTGGGCTACGCGGTGCCGGCGGCCGGCGGCGYCCTCGACGAGCYCGCGCTGCAGCGCGCCCTGGCCGACACGCTGCCCGACGCGCTGCGCCCCGCCCGCATCCTCGCCCTGCCCGCCCTGCCGGTCTCCGCCAACGGGAAGCTCGACCCAGNGCGCGCCCTGGCCGACACGCTGCCCGACGCGCTGCGCCCCGCCCGCATCCTCGCCCTGCCCGCCCTGCCGGTCTCCGCCAACGGGAAGCTCGACCCAGAACGCCTCCCCGAACCCGACTGGGCGGGCGCGGACGCCGCGGGCGGCAGCACCGGCTTCGATCCGCCGCGCGGCCAGACCGAGACGCGCCTCGCCGCCCTCTGGGCCGGCGTGCTCGGCCTCGACGCCCGACGCCTGTCGCGCCGGGACAGCTTCTTCGAGCGCGGCGGCGACTCGATCCTCGCCCTCCAGCTCGTCGCCCGCGCCCGGGAGAGCGGCCTCGCGCTGACGCCGCGGGACGTCTTCACCCACCCGCGCCTCGCCGCCCTGGCGGCGCATCTCGACGCGGCCCCGGACAGCGCGGCCGCGCCGGCCCCCCAGGTCGACCCGGCACGCGAGGCCGGTCCGGTTCCCCTCACCCCGATCCAGCGCCGGTTCCTCGACGGTCCCGTCCCGAACCGGCAGCACTGGAACCAGGCGATCGTGCTCGCGCCCCGGGCACCCCTCGACCCGGGCCGCCTCGCGGAAGCGCTCGCAGCCGTCGAGGCCGCCCATCCCGCGCTGCGCCTGCGCTTCGCGCGGGACGCGCACGGGGCCTGGACCCAGACCTGCCGGGCACCGGGGCAGGAGCCCCCGCTGTGGCGGCGCGCGGCGGACGGTGCGCCGGCCTTCGCGGCCCTCGCCGCGCAAGCCCAGACGAGCCTCGACCTCGCCGAAGGGCCGGTCTGGCGGGCCGTGCACGTCACCCTGCCGGCGGACGGGACCGAGCGGCTCCTCCTCGTCGCCCACCACCTCGTGGTCGACGCCATGTCGTGGCGCATATTGATCCAGGACCTCGCGGCGGCGCTCGCCGGGCGGCCGCTCGCGCCCCCGCCGACGAGCTTCCCGGGCTGGGCCCGCAGCCTCGACGTCCTGGCCCGGCACCCCGGACATGCCGGGCGCCGCGAATCCTGGCTGGCCGGCTGGCAGGCCGAGGGGCCGTGCCCCGATGCCGCGTTGCGGCCGGTCCGGCCCGACGCCCCCAACGTCGAATCCGCCCAGACCGAGATCGCCGACAGCCTCGACGCCGACGCGACCGACGCCTTCCTGCGCCGGGCGGGCCGGCCCTACAGCGCCCGTCCCGACGAGATCCTGCTCACCGCCCTGTCGATCGCGCTGGTGCGGCGCGGCGACGGGACGGCGGTGGGCGTGACCCTCGAGCGCCACGGTCGCGATGCCGACGCCCTGGCCGACGCGCTGGCCGAACCCCTCTCAGAACCCTTCCCCGAACCCCTCTCCGACGCGCAGGACGGCCCGACCCTGCCCCGCCACGACCTGAGCCGGACGGTGGGCTGGTTCACCACGCTGGTGCCGCTGCGGCTCGATCCCCTCGGCGGCGAACCGGACCTGCCGCCGGACGACGCC
>NZ_LMPY01000026.1:0-46729 GCF_001424445.1 Methylobacterium sp. Leaf361
CGATGTAGAAGCCGGTCCAGGTGAACACCGGCACCGGCGTGAACACCGGCGGCGGCGCGGCGCGGCGCGGAAGGTCGGCGGCGGACGCCGCGGCGGTCATGCCGGCGAGGACGGTGGATGCGAGGAGAAGCTTCTTCATGGTGGTGTTCGGTCCTGGGGTTAGCTTGAGCCGGCAGCCTTCTAGGCGCTCTCGGATGGCGGGTCTGTCGCTTTCCTGCAACAAGCCTCTTCAGGCTAGGGACATCCCGTCAACGAAAGATGAAGACTAGCCGGCTCTGCCCGACAGCAGACGGCCCGCTCGCGCGCTCGACGAGAGCGAGGAGAGCTGCAGAGACCGTGAAGACTAGCTGCCTTGCGGGCCGCGCATATTGGCGGCGGCCGGCGCGGGGCCGGCGACATCGCTCGTGGTCTCTGCAGGAGCCGTCGGCGGCGAACGTTTTATTCCGGCACAACTTCGACGAGAATGATTCTCGCTCGTAAGCGATCGATTAACCCTGTTGCCCGATGGTCCGTCGCTCGCGGGCCCGTCCCCGAGCCCCTGTCGCGCCCCAAACCGAATCCGGTCCCCCGCCGGCGGAGACCGCTGTCCATGCAGAGCCCCGACGAACGGAGCCGGACGACCTTCGGCAAGCGCCGGACCGGCGAGGCCGCGCCCGGCGCGCAGGCCGGCCCGCGGACCGGCTCGACCGCCGCGCGGGTGGCGCGCGCCGAGCCGAGGCGGTCCGCGGGCCCCCTGCCCTGGACGCTGCGCGTGGCGGGTCTGATCGGGATCGTCGCGGTGATCGGCGCCTACCAGCTCGCGCGGCTGAGCCGGCCCGACGCGCCGACGCCCGGGACTGCTCTCGCGACCGCGGCGCTCGCGCCGATGGCCGAGCCCGAGACGACCGGCGCCATCGCGGCGGCCCGATCCGCCCGCACCACCCGCCTGGATCCCTGCGTCGCGCCCGCGGGCGACCGTCTCCGGCCCTGATCGGCGACCCTTCGCGCGGCCGATCCCCTGTGCGCGGGCAGGCGCTGTCGCCATTGCGAGATTGACAAGTCGCGCCAAGGCCCTAACTGACAGGGAGCATGCGCCCCGCGGCCCCGGGAGCGTCCGAGCGCCCCGCGCGAGCCTTTCCCAGCCGTTGCCGCGACGGTGTCCTTCGCGCCGGCCGGGCGCGCAACGGTTCCTGAACGCAGATGCCTTTTTCCGACCTGGGACTGAGCGAGAAAGTCCTGAACGCCGTCGAAGCGGCGGGTTACACCGAGCCGACGCCGATCCAGGCTGAGGCCATCCCCCACGTGCTGGCGCGCCGCGACGTCCTCGGGATCGCCCAGACCGGCACCGGCAAGACCGCGGCCTTCACGCTCCCGATGCTGACGCTGCTGGAGAACGGCCGCGCCCGCGCGCGGATGCCGCGCACGCTGATCCTGGAGCCGACCCGCGAGCTGGCCGCCCAGGTGGTCGAGAATTTCGACCGCTACGGGACGAACCACAAGCTCAACGTGGCGCTGATCATCGGCGGCGTCTCCTTCGCCGATCAGGACGCCAAGCTGATGCGCGGCACCGACGTGCTGATCGCGACGCCCGGCCGCCTGCTCGACCATTTCGAGCGCGGCAAGCTGCTGCTCACCGGCGTCGAGCTCCTGGTCATCGACGAGGCCGACCGCATGCTCGACATGGGGTTCATCCCCGACATCGAGCGCATCGTGAAGATGGTGCCGTTCACCCGGCAGACGCTGTTCTTCTCGGCGACCATGCCGCCGGAGATCGAGCGGCTGGCGGACATGTTCCTGCACAACCCGCAGCGGGTCGAGGTGGCCCGGCCCGCCTCCACGGCGACCACGATCACCCAGCGGCTCGTCGCCACCGGCGCCGAGGGGCACGCCAAGCGCGAGCGCCTGCGCACCCTGATCCGCGGCGAGGGCGAGCTGAAGAACGGGATCATCTTCTGCAACCGCAAGCGCGACGTGGCGCTGCTGCAGAAGTCCCTGGTCAGCCACGGCTTCGACGCCGCGGCGCTCCACGGCGACATGGACCAGCGCGCCCGCACGACGGCCCTCGACGGGTTCCGCAACGGCGACACCGCCCTGCTGGTCGCCAGCGACGTGGCGGCGCGCGGTCTCGACATCCCGGCCGTCAGCCACGTCTTCAACTTCGACGTGCCGCATCACCCGGAGGATTACGTCCACCGGATCGGCCGCACCGGCCGCGCCGGCCGCAGCGGCACGGCCTACACGCTGGTCGCCCCCGACGATTCGCGCTCCCTCGGCGCCATCGAGGCGCTGATCGGCCAGCCGATCCCCTGGCTGGACGGCGACCTGACCAGCGTGGCCGACGCGTCCGGCGACACCGGGACGCGCCACCGCGGCCGCGCGAGCGACGGGCGTCGGGGCGGCCGTTCCGCCAAGAGCGGTGGACGGAGCGGCGACAAGAGCAGCAGCGACAAGGGTGCCGACAAGGGCGCCGACAAGGCCGTCGTCGAGAAGAGCGCCCGGAGCGCGAGCGAGACCGAGGAGGTCCGCGAGCGTCCGACCCGGTCGCGCGGCGGCCGCGGCGCGGCGCGCGCGGAGAGCCGCCCGGACGATCGTCCCGAGAGCCGTTCTGAGAGCCGCCCCGAGAACCGTCCGGAGCCGCGCGCGTCGGGCCGCGCGTCAGGCCGCGGCGGCGAATCCGCGCGCGAGGAGCGCGGGCGCCGGATCGACGCGGACGGAGACACGCCCGTCGGCCTCGGCTCGCACGTTCCTGCGTTTCTGCTTCGACCAGTCTTGGCGAAGAAGGATAAGTAACAGACGTCTGTTCCGGCTTAACTGTCCGGCTACCAGGCAGCCGTATATTGGGTCAGGGCAACGACGCAGGCGCGTCGGTCGCCCCGGACCGCGGGATACGGATGAGCCAGGAGACCTATTCGGATCGCGATCGCAGCTTCGCGTTGGCGAAGCGCAGCCACGACCTGATTCGCGACTACGGGCCCTCCGCGACGCCGCGCGCCTACGCCGTCTGGTACGCCTACGTCTCGGGAGAGCTGCCGCTCCTCGCCGACGCCGTGAAGCGTCTCACCACGCAGAACGGCTGCCTCACCGAGGGCGACATCGACGACCTGCACGAGACCTATCTCGACGGGCGCCGCCTCGCGAGCACCACCGACGACGTCAGCCGCATCGTCCTCAGCGAGATCGCGGCCGTCACCGAGATCCTGGACCTCTCCCTGGGCTCGACGGCGCAGTACAGCGAGTCGCTGCGCGCGGTCGCTCAGGACCTCTCCCAGGGCGTCCCGAGCCGGGCGCGGTTCGGCGAGATCGTCGCGACCCTGGCCGCCACGACGCGGGAGGTCGCCGCCAACAACCGGATCCTCGAAGCCCGCATGCGCGAGACCCGCAGCGAGATCGAGACCCTGCGCGAGAAGCTCGAGGCGACCCGGCGCGAGAGCCTGACCGACGCCCTGACGGGGCTCGCCAACCGCAAGCATTTCGAGGAGACGCTGAAAGCGTCGATGGAGACTGCCCGGGCGCGCAGCACGCCCATGAGCCTGATCATCCTCGACATCGACTTCTTCAAGCGATTCAACGACCTGTACGGTCACCTCACGGGCGATCAGGTCCTGCGGCTCGTGGCGATCGTGATGCGCGAGAACGCCGGCAAGCAGGCGCAGCTCGCCCGGTTCGGCGGCGAGGAGTTCGGCATCATCCTGCCCGGGGTCGACCGGACGGTGGCCAAGCAGGTGGCCGAGACGGTCCGCGCCAGCGTCATGGGGCGCGAGCTGGTCAAGCGCTCGACCGGCGAGTCGCTCGGCAAGGTCACCATCTCGCTGGGCGTGGCGGTGCTGCGCCCGGGCGACACGCCCGCCTCGCTGATGGAGCGGGCCGACCTGTGCATGTTCGCGGCGAAGCGCGCCGGCCGGAACCGCTTCCTGGACGACGCCGCCGAGTCGCTGATGCAGGTGGCCTAAAGCCGGCCCCGGCCGCGTCGCCGTCCGGCGACACGCGCCACCCGCGACGGCGGGCGCGGACCGGTCAGGCCTGCGCGGGCAGGCGGTCAGCCGAGACCGGCGTGATCGCCACCGACTCGCCGCAGCCGCAGGCCGAGGTCTGGTTCGGGTTGTTGAACACGAACTGCGAGGCCAGCTTGTTGGTGGTGAAGTCCATCTCGGTGCCGAGCAGGAACAGCACCGCCTTCGGGTCGACGAACACGCGCACGCCGCGATCCTCGACCACGTCCTCTCCGGGCTTGGCCGCCTCGGCATATTCCATCGTGTAGGACATCCCGGCGCAACCGCCGTTCCGGACGCCGACGCGCAGCCCGGCGATCGGCCGGTCGGCCTCCGCCATGATCGCCTTGATCCGATCGGCGGCGCGATCGGTCAGCGAGAGAACCTTGAAACCAGCGGACATCGTCACCCTCCCGCCCATCCGGGTTCAAGGCCCGGGGACGCGCATTCCGACGCGTACAAGATAAGCATTGGCCCGGGGCCGGTCCACCGCGGCGGGGTCACACCGGCCCGGCATTCGCCGCGCGGGAGCGCCCTCAGGCGGCCTCGCCGGTCAGTCGCGCGAAGGTCCCGAGATCGACGTTGCCGCCGCTGATCACCACGCCGACGCGCTTGTTCGTCACGTCCACGAGGCCGCTCAGCACCGCCGCCGCCGCGAGGCAACCGGTCGGCTCGACCACGAGCTTCATCCGGCTGGCGAAGAACCGCATGGTCTCGACGAGTTGCGCGTCGGTGACGGTGAGGATGTCGGACACCCGCGCGCGGATGATCGCGAAGGTCAGGTCGCCCAGGGCCGTCGACTGCGCCCCGTCGGCGATGGTGCGGGGCACCGGGATCGTGACGATCCGGCCCTCGCGGAACGAGCGCTGCCCGTCATTGCCCGCCTCCGGCTCGACGCCGATCACCCGGCAACCCGGTGACAGCTCCGCGGCGGCGAGGGCGCAGCCCGCGAGCTGGCCGCCGCCGCCGAGGCAGGCCACCAGCACGTCGAGGGGACCGACCGTCTCGATCAGCTCCTGCGCCAGCGTCCCCTGCCCGGCGATGACGTCGGGATGGTTGAAGGGCGGGATCAGCGTCAGGCCGCGGGCCTCGGCGATCTCGCGGCCCAGGGCCTCGCGATCCTGGGTGTAGCGGTCGTACAGGACCACCTCGGCGCCGTAGCCGCGGGTGGCGGCGATCTTCGCCGCGGGGGCGTCGCCCGGCATGATGATCGTGGCGGGCGCTCCGAGCAGCCGGCTCGCCAGGGCGATCGCCTGGGCGTGGTTGCCCGAGGAGTAAGTGATGACCCCGCGGGTGCGGGCCGCCTCCGGCAGCGCGCTGATCGCGTTGTAGGCGCCGCGGAATTTGAAGGCGCCGGCCCGCTGCAGGTTCTCCGCCTTGAAGAACAGGCGGCCGCCGGTCATCGCGTCGGCCGTGCGGGAGGTCAGCACCGGGGTGCGGTGCGCGGCCCCGGCGATCCGCTCGGCGGCGCGGGCCACGTCCGCGAAGGTCGGAAGGCCGCCGGTGGCCGCGCCGGATTCGCCGTGCTGCGTGTCGTGCATGGTCGCCTGCATCGTTGCCTGCATCGTCGTCCGGGTACCATCCGCCCGGGGCCGCGCCGGAGCGAGGCCGGGGCGCAGCCCGTCATACGGGCCTTTCGACCCGCGCGCATCCCGCCGATCCACATGCGCAAGCGGAGCCATTCGCCACCTCGCCGCTTATACCCAGCGACAACTTGGCAGGAACGCTGGGGGGCGGCATCGCCATGGCAACAGAGATCACGCGCGCACCGGTGTGCCGCCCGCACGGCGGCAGGGCCTCGCCGTGAGCGCCCGCGACCGCGCTTCGGGCGACGCTGCGACCGAGGTCACCTTCCGTGGGCGCGGGCTGGCGCTGCGCACCGGCTCGCGCCTGATCCTGCTCGTCTGCCCGCTCTGCTCGCAGCGCAACGCGCGGCGGGGCGCCGAACGCGGCATCTGCGAGTGGTGCGCCTATGTGCCGTCGCCGGACCAGGCCGAGCCCGTGGATCGCGGGTGCTCCTGAGGCGCTGTCGCGTAAGACGCCGAAATCACGATCTGGGATTGATTCTCAGCTAGGAACTATCTCCGGTTGCATATTGCGGTGCGGGTCCTCACACTCCCGCCGGGGGCCTGATGGGAGGGCACATGCAACCGTCCGAATGCTGCATCTTTCGGATGACCATCGCCTCCGTGATCGGCAGCTGCGTCACGCTCCTGCTCGTCCGGGGGCTCGATCCGCTCGTTGCCCTGCTGCTGATCCCGATCGGCGGCAGCGTGGCGACGGTTCTGGTGATCCTGCTGTTCCAGGCCGTGAGCCTGACGCTCGCGGCGCGGACCGGTCCGCACTGACCGGCCGGTGGCGGCGCGGCTCGGATCCCTGTCCGACCGGTGCACCGCGTCGACCGCCGATCAGGTGTGGATCACCTTGCCGTAGGCGTCGAGCACGCTCTCGTGCATCATCTCGCTGAGCGTCGGGTGCGGGAACACCGTGTGCATCAGCTCCTCCTCGGTGCTCTCGAGGTTCATCGCCACCACGTAGCCCTGGATCAGCTCGGTCACCTCGGCGCCGACCATGTGGGCGCCGAGCAGCTGGCCGGTCTTGGCGTCGAACACGGTCTTGATCAGGCCGTCCGGCTCGCCGAGCGCGATCGCCTTGCCGTTGCCCGCGAAGGGGAACCGGCCGACCTTCACCGAGAAGCCCTGCTCCTTGGCCTTCGCCTCGGTGAGCCCGACGCTGGCGATCTGCGGCTGGCAGTAGGTGCAGCCCGGGATCTTGGCCTTGTCCATCGGGTGGGTGTGCAGGCCCTTGATGGTCTCGATGCAGATGACGCCCTCGTGCTCGGCCTTGTGGGCGAGCATCGGCGGCCCGGCGACGTCGCCGATCGCGTAGAGGCCGGGCACGTTGGTGCGGCCGAGCCCGTCCGTCACCACGATCCCGCGGTCGATCTTCACCCCGAGTTTCTCGAGACCGATATTCTCGATGTTCCCGACGACGCCCACCGCCGAGATCAGCTTCTCCGCGGTGATCTGCTGGGTCTTGCCGTCGCCGCCCTCGATGGTGGCCGTGACAGAATCGGCGCCCTTCTCGACCTTGGTCACCTTGGCGCCGGTGAGGATCTTGATGCCCTGCTTCTCGAAGCGCTTACGGGCGAGGCCGGCGATCTCGGCATCCTCCACGGGCAGGATCTGCGGCAGCAGCTCCACCACGGTCACCTCGGCGCCCATGGTGCGGTAGAACGAGGCGAACTCGATGCCGATGGCGCCCGAGCCCATCACCAGCAGGCTCTTGGGCATCGCCTCGGGGACCATGGCCTCGTAGTAGGTCCAGATCAGCTTCTTGTCGGGCTCGATCCCCGGGATCGCGCGCGGACGCGCGCCGGTCGCCACGATGATGTGCTTGGCCTGGTAGGTGCCGGCGCCCTTGGCGCCCTTCGGCGCCTCGGCGCGCTTGGTCTCCTTCACGGTGACCTTGCCGGGCTGGTTGCCCTGCGCGGCGCTGTCGACCGAGGCCTCGCCCCAGATCACGTCGACCTTGTTCTTCTTGAGCAGCATGCCGACGCCGCCGTTGAGGCGGGCCGAGACGCCGCGGGACCGCTTCACGATGGCGGCCGTGTCGAACCCGACCTTGTCGGCCGTCAGCCCGTACTCGCCGGGATGCTGGAAGTAATGGAAGATCTCGGCCGAGCGGAGCAGGGCCTTGGTGGGGATGCAGCCCCAGTTCAGGCAGATGCCGCCGAGATGCTCGCGGTCGACCACGGCGGTCTTGAAGCCGAGCTGCGCCGCGCGGATCGCCGTGACGTAGCCGCCGGGCCCGGCGCCGATGATGAGGACGTCGTAGGTGTCGGACATCGTGTCTCAGCTCTCCGCTGTGGCGCGCGCGACTGCACCGTCGTTGACGCGGCGATCAGGACGAGGTCTCCAGCGCGCTCAGCCGCTGCTCCATGGCCTTGATCGTCTTCTTGATCGATTGGAGATCCGCCTTCGCCTGTGTGCCGAGACCGGTTTCGTAGGCGATGTAGATCTCCAACTCCTCAAGTTTTTCGGTGTGACCCGTCAGGGTCGTCTTGATAGCTGCGACATCGCGCTTCACCTCGGCGATGTCGCTCTGCATCCGTTGTAGGACTGGCAGGACCAGATCGGTGACTTCGGACACGCGACTCTCCGTTGATCGCTCAGGCGATCATAACAGAGTCGCGCCTCACACCAGCATGCCCATCGGGTTCTCGATCAGCCCCTTGAAGGCCGAGACCAGCTCCGCGCCGAGCGCCCCGTCGAGCACCCGGTGGTCGCACGAGAGGGTGCAGGTCATCACCTGGACCACGGCCGGCGCCCCGTCCTTGACGACCACGCGCTTCTCGCCCGCGCCCACCGCCAGGATGCTCGATTGCGGCGGGTTGATCACCGCGGTGAAGTGCTTGATGCCGAACATGCCGAGGTTCGACACCGAGGTGACGCCACCCTGGTACTCCTCGGGCTTCAGCTTCTTGGCGCGGGCGCGGGCCGCGAAATCCTTCATCTCGTTGGAGATGGTCGAGAGCGTCTTCTCGTCCGCCCGGCGGATCACCGGGGTGAACAGGCCGCCGTCGATCGCCACCGCGACGCCGACCTCGGCGTGCTTGAAGCGCAGGATCCGGTCCTCGGCCCAGACCGCGTTGGCGGCCGGCACGCGGGTCAGCGCGAGGCCCATCGCCTTGATGACGAAGTCGTTCACCGAGAGCTTGAAGGCGGGCTTGCCGTCTTTGTCCTTGCCGGCCGAGCCGTTCAGCGTCTCGCGCAGCTTCATCAGCGCGTCGAGCTCGCAATCCACCGTCAGGTAGAAGTGCGGGGCGACCTGCATCGCCTCGGTGAGGCGCTTGGCGATGGTCTTGCGCATGCCGTCGAGGGGCACCTCCTCGTAGGCATCCTTGGCGAAGAAGCCCTTGACCTGGTCGGTCGTGAGGCCGGCCGGCGCGCCGCCCGCGGGGGCGGCCTTCGGGGCCGGAGCCGCCTTCGGCGCCTCGGCGGCGGCCTGCGCGGCGGCGGGTGCCTTGGTGGCGCCGGAGGCCTTCGCGGCCTGGACGTCGCGGGCGATGATGCGGCCGTGCGGCCCGCTGCCCTGGACGGCGCCGAGGTCGACACCCTCCTGCTTGGCGATCCGCCGGGCCAGCGGCGAGGCGAAGACGCGGCCGCCCGGGCCGGCCTGCGCGCCACCCTGCGGAGCGCCGCTCGGCTGCGCCCCCTCCGGTGCGGCGTTCACCCGCTCGTACGACATGTGGCCGCCGCCCGGCGTGGTGTTCTGGCCGGCCGCAGAGGCGTCGGCCTTCGGCTCGGGCTTGGACTCGGCCTTGGCCTCGCCGTTCGAGGCGGCCTTCGGCGCGCCGCCGGCCTGCACGCTCGACGGGTCCTCGCCCTCGGCGGCGATGATGGCGATCAAATCGTTGACCGGCACGTCCGCCGTGCCCTCGGGCACGAGGATCTTGGCGAGCACGCCCTCGTCGATGGCCTCCACTTCCATGGTGGCCTTGTCGGTCTCGATCTCGGCCAGCACGTCGCCGGACTTGATCGGGTCGCCCTCCTTCTTCAGCCACTTGGCGAGGTTGCCCTTCTCCATGGTCGGGGAGAGCGCGGGCATCAGCACGTTGATCGGCATGGCATCAGGTCTCGGGCAAGGCCGGGGCGGCCGGATCGTCGAAGGGGAAGAGGTCGTCGAGGGGGAAAGGAACGGCGTCGTAAGGCGGCCGCGGACGCGGGTCCGGCGCCCCGTCGACCTTCGCGGCGACGCGATGCGCGAGGACCGCCTCCAGATCCGCGTAGGTCGCCTGCCGGACGGCCGCCTCAGCCATGGTCGGCCGCCATCGTCAGTTGAGACCGCCGGGGTCGAGCCCCTCGGCCTCCCAACCGGCGCGGATGCGCTCGACCGCCTCGTCCTCCGACATGTCGGTCTCCAGCGCGTAGGCGCGGGCGGCCTGACGGGCGAGGTCGGCCAGCAGCCGGCCCCAGGTCGCCGGATCGTCGAAGGAGCGGCGCAGGGCGACGCTCACCGCGCCGTCGACCACGGCCGCGCGCAGCACCTCGATGCCGCCCTGCTCCAGGGCGTCGGGCGGGATGGCGAGTTCGGCGAAGTCGGTGCTGGGATCCTGGCTCATGGCGCGCCGGCTGTTCCTCGATCTGGCCGGGGCGGGCGACGGCGTCGCCCGCGCGCCCGTCACTTGTAGCAGACGCTCTTGGCGGCCTCGACGACCTCCGCCACCGTCGGCAGCGCCAGCTTCTCGAGGTTGGCCGCGTAGGGCATCGGCACGTCCTTGCCGGTGATGCGCAGAACCGGCGCGTCCAGGAAGTCGAAGGCGTCGACCATCAGGCGGGCCACGATCTCGGCGCCGATGCCGGATTGCGGGAAGCCCTCCTCCACGGTGATGCAGCGGCCGGTCTTCTTGACCGATTCCACCACCGTCGCGCTGTCCATCGGGCGGATCGTGCGCAGGTCGATCACCTCGGCCTCGATGCCCTGCTCGGCGAGCGCCTGCGCGGCCTTGAGGGCGTAGGTCATGCCGATCGCGAAGGACACGATGGTCACGTCGCTGCCCGTGCGGTGGATCTTCGCCTTGCCGATCGGAAGCACGAAGTCGTCGAGCTTCGGCACCGGGAAGGACTGTCCGTACAGGATCTCGTTCTCGAGGAAGATCACCGGGTTCGGGTCGCGGATCGCGGCCTTGAGCAGGCCCTTGGCGTCGGAGGCCGTGTAGGGCGCGATCACCTTCAGGCCCGGCACGTTGGAGTACCACGCGGAATAGTCGTGGCTGTGCTGGGCGGCGACGCGGGCGGCGGCGCCGTTGGGCCCGCGGAACACGATCGGGCAGCCAAGCTGGCCGCCGGACATGTAGAGGGTCTTGGCCGCTGAGTTGATGATGTGATCGATCGCCTGCATGGCGAAGTTGAAGGTCATGAACTCGACGATCGGCTTCAGGCCGGCGAGCGCCGCGCCGACGCCGATGCCCGCGAAGCCGTGCTCGGTGATCGGGGTGTCGACGACGCGCTTCGGCCCGAACTCCTGCAGCAGGTTCTGGGTGACCTTGTAGGCGCCTTGGTACTCGGCGACCTCCTCGCCCATGACGAAGACGTCGCCGTCGCGGCGCATCTCCTCCGCCATGGCGTCCCGCAGGGCCTCGCGGACGGTCTGGGTGACCATCGGCGTGTCGGCCGGGAACTCCTCCATCACCGGCTCTTGAGCCTTGTTGGTGATGACGGCCGGCGCGGCCGGCGCCTTCGGGGCGTCGTCGCCGGTCTTGGCCGCGGGGGCCGGCCTGTCGGCCATGCCCTCGGCCTGCATGTCGGGCGCCGGGGCCGGATGGCCGCCCGCGCCGTTGGGCTTGGCGCCGCCGCCCGACTGGACGCTCGCCGGGTCCTCGCCCTCGCCGGCGATGACGGCGATCGGCGTGTTGACCGCGACGCCCTCGGTGCCCTCGGCGATCAGGATCTTGGCGAGGATGCCCTCGTCGATGGCCTCCACCTCCATGGTGGCCTTGTCGGTCTCGATCTCGGCCAGCACGTCGCCGGACTTGATCGGATCGCCCTCCTTCTTCAGCCACTTGGCGAGCTTGCCCTCCTCCATGGTGGGCGAGAGGGCGGGCATCAGGATGTCGGTCGCCATGCTCAGCTCTGCGGTCGTCTTTTCGTTAGGGGGCGGCCAGCTTTGTCGTCCGCGCTCAGGCGTGCGCTTCGAGCAGGATGTCGGTCCACAGCTCGGACGGATCCGGCTCGGGGTCGTTGGTGGCGAACTCGGCCGAGGCGTTGACGACCTCGCGGACCTTGGCGTCGGTGGCCTTGAGCTCGGCCTCGGGCACGGCGTGCAGCTCGAGCAGGCGCTTGCGCACCATCTCGATCGGGTCGTGCTCGTCGCGCATCTTCGAGACCTCGTCCTTGGTCCGGTACTTGGCCGGATCGGACATGGAGTGGCCGCGGTAGCGGTAGGTCTGCATCTCCAGGATGTAGGGGCCCTGGCCGGTGCGGGCGTGCTCGATCGCCCGCGAGGCGGCCTCGCGCACCGTGCGCACGTCCATGCCGTCGACCTGCTCGCCGGGGATGCCGAAGGAGAGGCCGCGCTTCGAGAAGTCCGTCTGCGCCGAGGCCCGGGCCACCGAGGTGCCCATGGCGTACCGGTTGTTCTCGATCACGTAGACGACCGGCAGCTTCCAGAGGGCCGCCATGTTGAAGCTCTCGTAGACCTGGCCCTGGTTGGCGGCGCCGTCGCCCATGTAGGTCAGGCTGACCTTGCCGTTCTCCCGGTAATGGTCGGCGAAGGCGAGGCCGGTGCCGAGCGACACCTGCGCGCCGACGATGCCGTGGCCGCCGAAGAACTGCTTCTCGCGGCTGAACATGTGCATCGAGCCGCCCTTGCCGCGGCTGTAGCCGCCGCGGCGGCCGGTCAGCTCGGCCATGACGCCCTTCGGGTCCATGCCGCAGGCGAGCATGTGGCCGTGGTCGCGGTAGCCGGTGATGACCTGGTCGCCCTCGACCGAGGCCATCTGCATGCCGATCACCACGGCCTCCTGGCCGATGTAGAGGTGGCAGAAGCCGCCGATCAGGCCCATGCCGTAGAGCTGGCCGGCCTTCTCCTCGAAGCGCCGGATCAGCAGCATCTCGTGATAGGCGTGGAGATCCTCGTCCCGCGTGAACTGGGGCATGTTCGGCGCGGGGCGATGCGCCTCGGCGGCCTGAGGGCTCGCGGCCTGCACCGGCGCGGACGACGCGTCCTTGGCGGGCTCTTTGGCAGGCTCCTTGGCGGCGTCCATCGGCGCTCTCCCCGTGATTCCACGCGACTTCGTGGGGGTGTAGGACAGCGACGATTGGAAAGCGAGGGCTGCCGCTCTGACAGGAAGCCACTCTTGTCAGAGGACTTTCGGGACTAGGGAAAACGATCCCCTGGACTTCCGCGGGACGATCGCGGGACCTCCGCGGACCTGTCAGGGCGTGATGATGACCACGTCGTTGGCGTGGACCCGGCCCAGGACGATCCGGGCGCGCTCCTCCAGGAGGTCGCGGTCGATCTGGTCGCTCTTCAGCAGGTTCACCCGGTGCTCCCAGACGGCGCGCTCGGCCTTCACGGCGGCGAGTTCCTGGCTGAGGCCGTAGGCGCGGATCTTCAGGGCCTTCTTGGCCTCGAGGCCACGGTTGCCACTCTCGGCCTGCCACACGAAATAGCCGACCACGAGCGCCGACAGGGTCCAGAGACCCAGCGGCAACACGACCATTCTGACTCGGCGGCGCACGACCATGGCGCGACCCTCGCGCGGAAAGGTTAACGGTTCTTTTCGACCGCGCCGCGGTCGGGGCAGGACCGCGACGGGGCCGGACCGCGGCCGGGACGAACAGGGGCGAGCCTGAGGCATGGACCTGACGCATCTGGGACGCTGGATCGCCGCGCACGCCACGGCGACCGACGACCACGACACCCTGCTCTCGGGCTTCTGCGAGTCGCTGGTCGAGGCCGGCCTCCCCGTCTGGCGGGTCAGCGTCATGGCGCCGGCCCTGGACCCGACGCTGCGCGGCGTCAGCCTCAACTGGCACGCGGGCGAGGGCATGTCCTTCGTCGCCAACGCCCACGGCGCCGACGAGGAGAGCGACTGGCTCCTGAGCCCCGTCTACGCCCTCGTGGAGACGGGCGAGACCTTCGGCCGCTGGCGCCTCGACGCGCCCGAGCTGGCGGTGGACTTCCCGGTCCTGAAGGCCCTCGGGGCGCAGGGCGGCGTCGACTACGTGCTGCACATCGCCGAGTTCGCTCCCGGCACCGCGCTGCGGGGCATCGCGGTCTCGTTCTGCACCCGCGCCGCCGCCGGCTTCACCGAGGCGGACCTCGCCGCGATCGCCGGCGTCCTGCCGTTCCTGACGCTGGCGATGGCCAAGATGGGCCTCGCCCACACGTTCCGGGAAGTCTCGGCCACCTATCTCGGCCGATCCACCGCCGAGCGCATCCTCGACGGTCAGATCCGGAGGGGCGAGGGGCGGGCCGTGCCGGCGGCGATCCTGCTGACCGATCTGCGCGGCTTCACGGCCCTGGCCGACCGGGTGGATCCGGCCGACATGGTCACGTGGCTCAACGAGCATTTCGACGCCCTCGGCGACCCGGTGGCGCGGCACGGCGGCGAGATCCTGAAGTTCCTCGGCGACGGCTTCCTGGCGATCTTCCCGGTCCCGGACGCCGACACCCTCCCCTGCCCGGTCTGCGGGGCCGCCCTCGACGCCGCGATCGAGGGCCTCGCCGCCAACGCGGCGCTCAACGCCCGCCGCCGCGCCGAGGGGCTGCCGGAGCTGCCGGCCGAGGGCGTCGTGCATTTCGGGACGGTGATGTACGGCAATGTCGGGACCGAGCGGCGCCTCGACTTCACGATCATCGGACGGGCGGTCAACGAGGCGAGCCGGATCGAGAGCCAGTGCGCCGCCCTCGGCCACGACCTCCTCGTGTCGGACTCCTTCGCCGAGCGGTGCGCCCGGCGGCTGGAGCCGGTCGGGACGATCGAGTTGCGGGGCCTGTCGCGGCCGATGCGGGTCTGGACCGTGCCGGGGGAGTCGTCCGGTGCGGCGATGACCTGATGCGAGCGCCGTGTTCCGGGCTCGCCTGCGGCGCCCCGGAACAAAGTGGGAGGCGCCGCGCCGACGTCGTCAGAACAGCGCGCAGCTCCGCTGGAGCACCAGCCCGACCGCGCCCTGCACGAAGCGGCGCCGGTAGGCCTCCCGGATCTCACGCAGGGTCGCGACCGCCTCGGGCGTCGGTTCGGTGACGATCAGGACGATGCGGGCGGCCTCGCGGACGATGCGTCCGTCCGGCCCGCGCCACTGGCCCCGGCCGGCGAACACGGTCAGCCCGTCCGGGAACCGCGGGGTGATCCACTCGGCCAGGAACCGGTCGAAGGCCGCCCCCGAGACGCGGCCGCCGTCCGGCCGCGACAGGCCGAACAGCAGCTGCGCGCTGAGGGTCGGGCGGGCACCGTCGCAGAGCGGGTCCGCGCGGGCCGGGCCGGCCGCCCCGACACCGAGCAGGCCGGCCAGCAGGATCTTACCGATCAGCGGCGGGCGAGCTGCTTGAGCGCCGACGGGCCGGCGTAGAGTGCCTGCGGGCCCAGGCCCTCCTCGATGCGGATCAGCTGGTTGTACTTGGCCAATCTGTCCGAGCGGGCGAGCGAGCCGGTCTTGATCTGCCCGCAATTGGTCGCGACCGCGAGGTCCGCGATGGTCGAGTCCTCGGTCTCGCCCGAGCGGTGCGACATCACCGCGGTGTAGCCGGCGCGCTGGGCCATATCGACCGCCGCCAGGGTCTCGGTGAGCGAGCCGATCTGGTTGACCTTGATCAGGATCGAGTTGGCCGTCCCCTCGGCGATGCCGCGGGACAGGCGCTCGACGTTGGTGACGAACAGGTCGTCGCCCACGAGCTGGCAGCGGTCGCCGATCTTGTCGGTCAGGAGCTTCCAGCCGGCCCAGTCATCCTCCGACATGCCGTCCTCGATCGAGACGATCGGGTAGGTGGCGACGAGCTGCGCGAGGTAGTCGACCTGCGCCTCGATGGTGCGGGTCTTGCCCTCGCCCTCGTACGCGTAGGCGCCGTCCTTGAAGAACTCGGTGGCGGCGCAGTCGAGGGCGAGCGCCATGTCCTGGCCCGGCTTGAAGCCGGCGGCGCTGATCGCGTCCATCACGAAATCGAGGGCGGCCTCGGCGGACGGCAGGTTCGGGGCGAAACCGCCCTCGTCGCCGACATTGGTGTTGTGGCCTGCCTTCTTCAGCTTGCCCTTGAGGGTGTGGAACACCTCGGAGCCCATGCGCACGGCCTCGGCGACCGAATCGGCGCCCACCGGCATGATCATGAATTCCTGGAAGTCGATCGGGTTGTCGGCGTGCGCGCCGCCGTTGATGATGTTCATCATCGGCACCGGCAGGACCCGGCCCTGCACACCGCCGACGTAGCGGTAGAGCGGCAGGCCCGAGGCCTCGGCCGCGGCCTTGGCCACCGCCAGCGACACGCCGAGGATCGCGTTGGCGCCGAGGCGGGCCTTGTTGGGCGTGCCGTCGAGCTCGATCATCGCCTCGTCGACCGCGACCTGGTCCTCGGCCTCCATGCCGCCGATCGCGTCGAGGATCTCGGTCTGGGCCGCCTCGACCGCCTTCAGCACGCCCTTGCCGAGGAAGCGATTCTTGTCGCCGTCGCGCAGCTCCACCGCCTCGTGGGCGCCCGTGGAGGCCCCCGACGGCACCGCGGCGCGGCCGAAGGAGCCGTCCTCCAGGATGACGTCGACCTCGACCGTGGGGTTGCCGCGGCTGTCGAGGATCTCGCGGGCGCTGATATTGGTGATCGCGGTCATGGAACGTCCTCTCGCGGGGGCCGCGGGTCGGCGACCGCGCCCCAATCGGAGGGTGCGGCGCATCGCGGCGGCTTATCCGTCAAGCCGCGGCCGGCGGCAAGCGCCGGGAGGGACGGCGCACAGCCGGGTCCTGCCGGGAAAGCGTCGCGGATCAGGCGGATGCGCGCGGCGCCGGCAGGCTCTATATGGCCGGCCATGACCTCCACCAACGACCTCCAGCTCGGCCAGCCGACGCCCGTCCCCACCTCACCCGAGGAGGCGCGACTCGACCGGGTCCCGAACCCGCACGCGGACACCGACTATGTCGCCCGCTTCACCGCGCCGGAATTCACCTCGATCTGCCCGGTCACCGGGCAGCCGGATTTCGCGATCTTGGTGATCGACTACGTGCCCGGTGACTGGCTGGTGGAGTCGAAGTCGCTGAAGCTCTACCTGGGGTCGTTCCGCAACCACGGAGCGTTCCACGAGGATTGCACGGTGGCGATCGGCAAGCGGCTCCGCGACCTGCTGGAACCGCGCTACCTGCGAATCGGCGGGTTCTGGTATCCCCGCGGCGGAATCCCGATCGACGTCTTCTGGCAGACGGGCGAACTGCCGAAGACCGCGTGGCTACCGGACCCGGGCGTGCCGCCCTACCGCGGACGCTGACCGAGCCAACGAAAAGGGCGACCGGCTCGCGCCGGTCGCCCCCGATCCTCTCGGATCTCCGATCTCAGTAGCCGTAGCCGTAGTAGCCGTAGCCCGGAGCGGCGTAGCCGTAGCCGCCGTAGACCGGGGCGTAGCCGTAGCCGTACGACGGGGCGTAGCCGTAGCCGCCGCCGTAGTAGCTGTCGCGGGCCGCGCCCGCGGCGATCGCACCGGCCGCGAGGCCGGCGATGCCGAGGCCGATCGCGGCGCCGGTGCCGATGCCGCGACGGCCGCGGTAGTAGCCGTGGCCGTAGCCGCCGTAGCCGCCGTGGTAGCCGTAAGGCCGCGCCTCGGCGCTCGTGGTGACGGCAACACTGCCGAGAGCCATGGCGGCGGCAGTGGCGATGATACCGATCTTGCGCATAGTGTTCCTTCTCGATCCCTGATCGAACATGCCCAATAACGTGGCCGCATCCGGACAGTTCCAGATTTCACGCCGGACTTGCGTGCGGATCCGCACCCAGTCGGGATTATGAACCGTTGTTCAGCGTGGCCGCCGCTTCGATGAGTGCGGTCAAGCTTGGGTGCGGCTCTTCCGGAACCGCTCGAACTCTTGCGGCGAGTCTTCGGGAGCACCTGAAACGCCGCGGCGGGCCGGCGCGGCGGACGGCCGGTCCCGGAGACGGAAATCCGCCCTGCCGCGGGTCGGGCGTGCTACGGATCGGCCGGGAGGACCGACGATGGATGCCCTGACCCTGATCCGCGAGAGCCTCGCGCCGCTGGCCGGCAAGCGGGTCGTCGATATCGGGTGCGGCCCCGGGACGCTCGCGCGGCGGCTGGTCGACGCGGGCGCGCGGGTCACCGGGATCGATCCCGGCGCGGCGGCGCTGGCGCGGGCGCGGGACGCCGTGCCGGAGGCGCGCTTCGAGGCCGCGACCGGCGAGGCCCTGCCCTTCCCGGACGCCAGCTTCGACGGCGCCGTGATGCTGAATTCCCTCCACCACGTCCCGGACCCGGCGGCGGCCCTCGCCGAGGCGGCCCGCGTCCTGGCCCCTGGCGGGCTGCTCGTCGTGGTGGAGCCCCTGGCGGAAGGCAGCTTCTTCGACGCCCTGCGGCCGATCGAGGACGAGACCGCAATCCGCGCCGCCGCCCAGGACGCCATCGCGGCCGCCCTCGCCCGCGGCGCCTACGCGTGCCGCCGCGACGCGACGATCGCGCGGCGCGAGCGCTTCGACTCGCTCGATGCCTTCCTCGCCCGCGTCAGCGCCGTGGACCCGGCCCGCGAGGCGACCATCCGGGACCGGCGCTCCGTGGTCGAGGAGGCCTTCCTGAAGGCCGCCGCGCGCGAGGCCGACGGGCAGTTCGGCCTCGTCCAGCCGCTGCGGATCCACGTCCTGGAGCCGGCGGCCGCCTGAGCCGGTCAGGGGGCCCGGTTCTTGGCGAGGCGGTCGAAGGCGAGGAGTTCCTCGAGCAGGGCCGGCATGTCCCTCAGCGCCACCATGTTGGGGCCGTCGGAGGGCGCCCGGTCGGGGTCGGGATGGGTCTCGATGAACACCCCCGCCACGCCCACCGCCACGGCGGCGCGGGCGAGGACGGCGACGAATTCCCGCTGTCCGCCAGAACTCGCCCCCTGCCCGCCGGGCTGCTGCACCGAGTGGGTGGCGTCGAACACCACCGGGGCGCCCTGCGTGACCTGCGCCATGATCGGCAGGCTGCGCATGTCCGACACCAGCGTGTTGTAGCCGAACGAGGCGCCGCGCTCGGTGACGATGACGTTGGGGTTGCCCGCCTCCGTCACCTTGGCGGCGACGTGCTTCATGTCCCAGGGCGCCAGGAACTGGCCCTTCTTGATGTTGACCGCCCGGCCGGTGGCGGCGGCGGCCAGCAGCAGGTCGGTCTGGCGGCACAGGAAGGCGGGGATCTGGAGCACGTCCACCGCCTCGGCGGCGGGGGCGCACTGCTCGGCGGCGTGCACGTCGGTCAGCACCGGCAGCTCGAGGGTCTCGCGGATCTCGGCGAAGACCGGGAGCGCCCCGTCGAGGCCGATGCCCCGGGCGGCGCTGCCCGAGGTGCGGTTGGCCTTGTCGAAGGAGGTCTTGAACACGAGGCCGACGCCCAGACCCGCGGCCATCTCCTTGAGGGCGGCGGCGATCTCCAGGGCGTGCTGACGCCCTTCGAGCTGGCACGGGCCGGCGATCAGCGTCAGAGGCAGGTGGTTGGCGAAGCGCGCGTCGCCGACTTGGACGACGGGGCCGGGTGTCTCGATCTTCGACATGCCGGCCGATCTAGCCCGCGCGGCGGATCCGCGAAAGCCCGGGCCGGGGCGCGACCCGACAGACCGTGCGGTCCTCCCGGAGGGCGTCCGCGCGCGGGCCGGTCTCGCACAGCATCAGGATCCGGCCGGCACCGCCCCGACGCGGCGCATCCGCCAGCAGGCTGGCCTGGTGGAGGTTGAGCGCCAGCACCTCGACCGCGGCGGCGTCCGCCCCGGCGAGCGCCTGCGCGGCGCGGCCGATCAGGACGAAGTAGGCCGGCGCCGGCTCGCGCTCGCGGGAGGCCACGGTGATGCGGGCGGGCGCGCGGCAATCGAGGCTCAGCCGCTCGGCATCCTGTGCCCGGAACACCGCGACGGGGCCGGCCCGCCCCGCCAGGGAGGCGCCGGTGGTGCGGATCACCCGCGCGGCGAGGACGTCGCAGGCATCCGCCGCCCGGGCCGGGGCCGGCCCGAGGAGGAGCGCGCCGGCGAGGGCGGTCAGGGTGGTGAGGCGCAGCATCGGGACATCCGCGGCGGGAGACGGTCGCGCCCGGCATATAGCGCGCTCGGGAGATAGCGCGCCCTGCGGCGGGCGCGAAGCCGCGCCGCTCCGCGGGACGTGGACAGGAACAGCCGGATGACCGATCTGAGCGGGCGGCGCGGCGCCGCACGCCGCTCGCAGATCAGGCTCCGACGCGGCCATGCTCCGAACCCTCCTCGCTTCCGTCCTGCTGGCCCTGGTGCCGGCCGGGCACGCTTCCGCAGAGCCGCCGCCGCAGCCGACCTACGGGCCCGAACTCGAGGGCTTCGCCTACCCGTTCCCGGTCGAGCGGTTCCCGTTCACGTCGCAGCGCCAGCCGCTGCAGATGGCCTATCTCGACGTCCGGCCGGCGACGCCGAACGGCCGGACCGCCGTTCTGCTGCACGGCAAGAATTTCTGCGCCGCCACTTGGGAGAGCCAGATCCGGGCGCTCAGCGCCGCCGGGTACCGGGTCATCGCGCCGGACCAGATCGGCTTCTGCAAGTCGAGCAAGCCGGCGGCCTACCAGTTCACCTTCCGGCAGCTCGCCGAGAACACCCGCGCGCTCCTGGACAAGCTCGGGATCGAGCGGCCGATCCTGGTCGGCCACTCGACGGGCGGGATGCTGGCCGCCCACTACGCCCTGCTCTACCCCAAGGCGGTGGAGCAGCTCGTGCTGGTCAACCCGATCGGCCTGGAGGACTGGGCCGCCAAGGGCGTGCCGCCGACCTCGGTGGAGCAGTGGTACCAGCGCGAGCTGAAGGTGACGGCGGCCTCGATCCGGGCCTACGAGACGGCGACCTACTACGCCGGCGCCTGGGAGCCCCGCTACGAGCCCTGGGTCACGATGCTCGCGGGCCTCAACGGCGGCCCCGGCAAGGAGGCGGTCGCCTGGGACTCGGCGCTGCTCTACGACATGATCCTCACCCAGCCGGTGGTCTACCGGTTCCCGCAGATCGCGGTGCCGACGCTGCTCCTGATCGGTCAGAAGGACAACACGGCGATCGGCAAGGACCTCGCGCCGCCGGAGGTGCGGGCGAGCCTCGGCAACTATCCCGAGCTCGGCAAGGCGGCCGCCAGGGCCATCCCGGGCGCGCGGCTCGTGGAGTTCCCGGATCTCGGCCACGCGCCGCAGATGTCGGACCCGGAGGGGTTCAATGCGGCGCTGATCGCCGGGATCGCGGCGCGCTAGGCGCCGCGCGCCGTCCTCCGTCGTCCCGGGGCGCTCGCAGCGCCCCGGGACGACGGCGTGCCCGGCGCCTTGATCCTAGAAGTAGGACTTCAGCACGCCCCGGCGGCGGACGTCGAGGGTCGCGCAGTGGAACGAGCCGCCGAACGGGCCGTAGCTGAGGAACGGCGCCGGGATCGGGTCGAAGCCCCAGTCCTTCAGGGCCTTGATCAGCGTCGGCTGGCTCTGGTCGACGACGATCTTCTTCTCGGTGATCGCCAGGACGTTGATCGAGGTCCAGGGCGAGCACATCGAGATCTTGCTCATGAAGCCCTCGACCGGGTCGGGGCGCGGGGCGACCAGCACGTCCCACTTCTTGAGCACGGCCGGGAGCTTCTCGACGTCGACGTAGTCTGGGTTCACCAGAACCTTGCCGGGGGCGAGCGGCATGAACGACGAGTCGATGTGCATCGGCTGCGGGCAGCGGCTCTCGATCTCGTGGATGCGGAAGCCCGGGCCGAGGTGGCGGCGCAGCCACTCGATGCCCATCAGGTTCGTCACGTTCGAGCGGGTCACGAACAGGTCGCGGCCGCAGCGGACGAAGTCGGCGGCGTCGAAGACCGGCTCGAACTCGTTGACCGTGAACTGCATGGGCTCGCCGGCCTTCAGGTTCGGCACCCGGTAATCGTAGTTGTAGAGGTCGTCGGTCAGCTGGGGCCGCGGCGCGGAGGTCCAGCGGGCGCCGGCGCGGAAATACTCCTTGAACAGCGACCGGTAGGCGTCGCCCTCGAAGTAGCGCGAGCGCCAGCACATCGGGCTCTCGATGATCTCGTCGCCGATCACGAGGTACGGGTCGCGCGGGCAGGCGACGCAGAAGCCGCGGGAGGACCAGCGCGGCGCCTTGAACTTCTTCGAGAAGTCCACCGCGTCGGGGCGACGGACCTTCACGCCCTCGCCGGCCAGGATGGTGATGAAGTTGTCGAGCTCGGCCTGGGCGAGCTTCTTCATGAACTTCGGATATTTCCAGCCGCTCGCCAGCCGGTAGAACGGCTGCGCGGCGCGCGGCAGGTTGAAGATCACCGTCAGGTGGTGAGTCGGGATCGTGGCGCCGTCGAGCGAGCCGACGATGACCTCCTCCAGCGGATCCCACTCGTTCCAGGCCATCACCGGCGACTGGGGAGCCGGCACGCCCGGTCCGGTCCCGCCCGGAAAGCCGCCCGCATGCGTGTCGTCGGTCACGGCCTCCAGGGCCGTGATCGGTGATTCGCGCTCCATGACGTGTGCCCCTTCTGCGACGTGCCGCGGCCTTCTGCGCGGGCTTCTCCGCCCCGCCGCCGCTTTGGCCCTCGGTGTGTCAAACGGGTGATAGACACCGCTAATCCGTGCTGCAACGTGACAGAAACGTTCCCGGGCCGATGGACCTATTTCTGCCGCGACCGTGACCGATTTCCCGCATCAAGCCTTACGCGAGCTTGAAAGACGACAATGAAGCGCCTGACGACCTTGGCCTCGATCGCCGGTCTGTGCACGGTCGTCGGCCTGTTCATGTCCTCCGGCCTGGAGGATGTGTCGGCCGCCGTCGTGAGCGCCGGCTGGGGCGCCGCCCTGGTGGTGCTCGCGCGCTTCGTGGCCGTCGCCTGGGCGGGGCTCGGCTGGTACGTCGTGTTCCCCGCCGGCGCGACCAAGCTCGCCGACTGCATCTCGCTCCGCTTCGTCCGCGAGGGCATCAACACGCTGCTGCCCGTCGCCACCGTCGGCGGTGACTTCGTCGGCGCCCGCCTCCTGTCGAAGCGCAACGTTCCGGGCGCGCTCGCGGGCGCCAGCATGTTCGTCGACCTGATGACCCAGGCGCTGACGCAGCTCCTGTTCACGGTGGCCGGCCTCGCCCTGCTGGTCCTGATCTCCGGTGACGGACCGATCGCCCACACGGTCGAGGGCGGGCTGGCCCTGGCGGTCCCGGCGCTCGGCGCCTTCTACCTGATCCAGCGCAAGGCCGGTCATCGCCTGATCCAGGCGCTGCTCAGCCGCTTCGCCTCCGGGCGCGAGTGGCGGGCCTTCGGCGCCATCGACCAGCTCTACGACAGCCTGCGCCGGCTCTACGGCAACCACGGTCGCTTCGCGTTGGCCCTGGTGGTCCACCTCGCCGGCTGGGTGATCGGCACGCTCGAGGTCTATGTCTGCCTGCGGTTCATGGGCTACCCGATCGACTTCGCGCAGGCGCTCATGATCGAGAGCCTCGCCCAGGCCGTGCGTGGCGCGGCCTTCGCGGTGCCCGGCGCCCTGGGCGCGCAGGAGGGCGGACTGATCGCCCTGTGCGGCCTGTTCAATATCCCGGCCGAGGCGGCGCTCGCCCTGTCGCTGGTCAAGCGCTTCGCCGATCTCGGCGTCGGGCTCCCGAGCCTCCTGCTCTGGCACCGGATCGAGTCCAGGCTCCGGTCCGAGGCCCCCGAGGAGGAGGAGCGCGAGCCTGCGCCGGAGGCCGGGCGCAAGGCCAAGAGGGTCGCGCAGCCCGCCACCCTCGGCCCGTTCTACAGTTACGCCCCGCCGCGCATGGGGGCGCGGCTCGGCGACGGCGAGGAGTTGAAGAAGTGCGCCTGACCCGCCGGCTCGCGGCCGCCCTCATCGCCGCTCCCTTGGCCCTGACCCTGCTCGTCCCGGCCCCGTCACGGGCCGCGGACGATCCGGCCGTTCAGACCGTGCGCGACCTCTACGCCGCCTTCTCGGCCGCGCTGAAGGACGGGCCCGGCCCCCTGCCGGCCCGGGTCGAGGCCGTCGGCCCCGCGCTCGACAAGGCGTTCGACTTCCCCGCCATGACCCGCATCGCGGTGGGCTCGAAATGGTCGAGCTTCACCCCGGAGCAGCAGGCGGCGGTCATCGACGCCTTCAAGCGCAGCCTGACCGTGACCTACGCGAACCGGCTGGCACGCGCCGCCGGCGGCAAGTTCGACGTGACCCCGAAGGTCGAGGAGCGGGGCGCCCAGCGCGTGGTGCCGACCCGCGTCACCGCCGCGGACGGCGACGATTCCGCCGTGGACTTCGTCGTCAACGCCGACAACCGCATCCAGGACGTCCTGCTCAACGGCGACGTCAGCGAGATCGCCGCGCAGCGGAACGCCCTGTCGGCGCCGCTGAAGTCCGGGGGCGCCGACGGCGTCGTGAAGTTCCTCCGGGCGCGGGCCGACGGCATGCTCGCGGCCAAGCCGACGCCCTGAGCGGCGCCTGCGCCTGCGCCGACCTGAACCGGCCGTTCGCGGCCATCGCCGCCTCGGCGGCCGGACGATCGCACGGATCCGACCGGATGGATGTCTCCTCCCTGGCGCTGCTCGGCCTCTCGTGGCTCTCGCTGCTCTGCCTGATCCTGGCGGTGGCGGGCTGCGTCTACGGGCTGGCCGCCGCCATCTGCGCGGGCCGCTACGCGGGCCGCCGCCCACCGGTGCTGCCCGCCGGCGCGACGCGGCCCTCCGTGACCGTGCTGAAGCCGCTCTGCGGCCTCGAGCCCAATCTCTACGCGAATCTCGAGACCGTGCTGCGCCAGGACTACGCCGGGCCGGTCCAGGTCCTGTTCGGCGTCCAGAAGCCCACCGATCCCGCGATCGGCGTGGTCGAGCGCCTGCAGCAGGCCTATCCCGAGGCCCGCATCGACCTCGTGATCGACGGCCGGCAGCACGGATCGAACCGCAAGGTCTCGAACCTGATCAACATGGCCGAGGCCATCGCCCACGACGTGGTGGTGCTGGCCGACAGCGACATGGTGGTGGGGCCCGACTACCTCGAGCGCCTCGTCGCGGAGCTGTCCCAGGACGGCGTCACCGGCGTCACCTGCCTGTACCACGGGGTCCCGGCCTTCCGGGGCCTGTACGACCAGCTCTCGACGCTCGCGATCGACACCCACTTCCTACCCAACGTCGTGATGGGCCTGAGCCTCGGTCTGGCGAAGCCCTGCTTCGGCTCCACCGTGGCCTTCACCCAGGCGAGCCTGGAGGCGGTCGGCGGCTTCCGCACCTTCCGCAACGATCTGGCGGACGATTACGCCATCGGCGCCGCCCTGCGCGGCCTCGGCGGCCGGGTGGTGATCCCGAGCTTCACGATCGGCCACACCAGCGTCGACACCGATCTCTTCGGCCTGTGGCGGCACGAGCTGCGCTGGAACCGGACGATCCGCACCGTCGACCCGGCGGGCTACGCCGGCTCGATCGTCACTCACGCCTTCCCGCTCGCCCTGCTGGGCGCGCTCCTGCCCGGCGCCGGCACCGGCGCCCTCTGGGTCGCCGCCGCGGCGCTGGCGAGCCGCGTGCTGCTCTGCCGGCAGCTGGAGCGGGCCTTCGGCCTCGCCCCGCACCCCTACGGACTGTTGCCGATCCGCGACATCCTCTCCTTCCTGAACTTCTCCTGGGCCTTCGTGTCGGGGGCGGTGACATGGAAAGGTCACGATTATCACGTGGTTGCGGATGGCACCCTGATCCCGGACGCCGAACTCGGCCGCGATGCCGGCGCGCCGCTCCGCTGAACCCGGCTTCCTCGTCCTCCGCCCTCCCCCCGGCATTGCCCTGAGGCCTTGAACCCCATGCGCACGCTCTTCCTCCAGGCCCCCACCTTCGACGGTTTCGACGGCGGTGCCGGCTCCCGTTACCAGGCCAAGCGCGAGATCAAGTCGTTCTGGTACCCGACCTGGCTGGCCCAGCCGGCCGCCCTGGTGCCGAACTCGAAGCTGATCGACGCGCCGCCGCACAACATCAAGCTCGCCGAGATCGTGGCGCAGGCCAACGACTTCGACCTCGTCGTGCTCCACACCTCGGTGCCGTCCTTCAAGTCCGACGTGAAGACGATCGAGGCGCTCAAGGCCGCCAACCCGAAGCTCATCGCAGGCCTGATCGGCGCCAAGGTCGCGGTCGACGCCGCCGGCGCGATGGCCCAGGCCCCGGTGGTCGATTTCTGCGCCCGCAACGAGTTCGACTTCACCGTCAAGGAGGTCGCCGACGGCGTCCCGATGTCGGAGATCAAGGGGCTGTCCTATCGCGACGCCAACGGTGTCGTGGTCCACAACGAGGACCGCGAGATCATGACCGACATGGACCAGCTGCCCTTCGTCACCAGCGTCTACAAGCGCGACCTGGAGATGGAGAAGTACTTCATCGGTTACCTGAAGCACCCCTACATCTCGTTCTACTCCGGCCGGGGCTGCAAGAGCCGCTGCACCTTCTGCCTCTGGCCGCAGACGGTCGGCGGCCACACCTACCGCACCCGCTCGGTCGCCCACGTGATCGAGGAGATCAAGTACTGCCTGAAGGAGTTCCCGCAGACCAAGGAGTTCTTCTTCGACGACGACACCTTCACCGACAACCTGCCGCGCGCGGAGGAGATCGCCCGCGAGCTCGGCAAGCTCGGCGTCACGTGGTCGTGCAACGCCAAGGCGAACGTGCCGCGCGAGACCCTGAAGGTGCTCAAGGAGAACGGCCTGCGCCTGCTGCTGGTCGGCTACGAGTCCGGCAACCAGCAGATCCTGCACAACATCAAGAAGGGCATGCGGGTCGAGGTCGCCGAGAAGTTCACCAAGGACTGCCACGACCTCGGCATCGCCATCCACGGCACCTTCATCCTCGGCCTGCCGGGCGAGACGAAGGAGACGATCCAGGAGACGATCGCCTTCGCCAAGCGGATCAACCCGCACACGATCCAGGTCTCGCTGGCGGCGCCCTACCCGGGCACCTTCCTGTACAAGCAGGCGGTGGAGAACGGCTGGCTCGACATCGAGAACGCCGAGCTCGTCGACGAGAACGGAGTGCAGGTCGCGCCGCTGCACTACCCGCACCTCTCGCACACCGAGATCTTCACCTCGGTCGAGGAGTTCTACAAGAAGTTCTATTTCCGGGCGCCGAAGATCGCCTCGATCGTCAGCGAGATGGTGCGCTCGCCCGACATGATGAAGCGCCGCCTGCGCGAGGGCGTCGAGTTCTACCGCTTCCTCAAGGAGCGTCAGGGCACCGCCAAGGCGGCCTGAAGTCAGGGGTCCGGGGCCTGCGGCCCCGGCGGGGAGCGGGGCGGAGCCCCGCCCCTCTTCCAGGGCTCCGCCCTGGACCCGCGAGAGGGCGAGCCCTCTCGACACCCGTTACGAGGTTACCGTGAAGCGTCTGGTCGTCACCGCGGATGATTTCGGGCTGAGCCCCGAGGTCAACGAGGCCGTCGAGCAGGGCCATCGCGACGGGATCCTCACGGCGGCGAGCCTGATGGTCTCGGCGCCGGCCGCCGCCGACGCCGTGGCGCGGGCCCGGCGGATGCCGTCCCTGCGGGTCGGGCTGCACCTCGTCCTCGTGGAGGCGTGGCCGACCCTGCCGGCGGAACAGCTTCCCGACCTGACGGACGAGGCCGGCCTGATGCGGGCCGACATGGCCCGCCTCGGCCTCGACTTCGCCCGCAGGCCCGCGGCCCGGCGCCAGCTCGCCGCCGAGATCCGGGCTCAGTTCGAGGCCTACCGGGCCACCGGCCTGCCGCTGGACCACGTCAACGCCCACAAGCACTTCCACGTCCACCCGCTGATCGCCGGGGCGGTGCTGCGCGTCGGCCGCGACTTCGGGATGCGCGCCCTGCGGGTGCCGCGGGAGCCGCGCGAGATCCTGCGCCGCGCCGAGCCCGGCGCGCGGCCGCGAGCCGCCCTCGACATCGCGCCCTGGGCGGCGCTGCTCGCCGTCCGCGCCCGGCAGGCCGGGCTGCTGATCCCCGACCGCACCCTCGGCCTCGCGTGGTCCGGCGCCATGACGCCCGCCCGTGTCGCGGCCCTGCTGGCCGAACTTCCGGACGGCCTGACCGAGCTCTACACCCATCCGGCCACCGCCGGCGGCTTCCCCGGCGAGGCGCCGGGCTACCGCTACGCCGACGAGCGCGACGCCCTGACCGCCCCCGCATCCCGGTCGGCCGCCGACGCGTCGGGCGCCGTCCGCGGTGGGTTCTCCGACTTCCTCGGTTGACCCAGGTCGTTATCTGACTTTAGTCAGATAACATGGAGCCTGCCGAGATCGCCCGCGTCCGCCGCTTCGCCCGCGCGGTCACCGCCGAGGTCGGCGCGCTCGATTCCTCATTCCTCGGTCGCGGCCGTCCCCTGGGCGCGGCGCGGGTCCTGAACGCCATCGGCGCGGGCCGCGCGGAGATCGGCGAGATCCGCGCCTATCTCGGTCTCGATTCCGGCCTGATGAGCCGTCTCCTGCGGAGCCTGGAGGAGGAAGGGCTGGTGGCGACCGCGCCGCATCCCGCGGATGCCCGCCGCCGGGTCGCCTCCCTGACCGAGGCCGGGCGGCGCGAGTTCGCGGCTTACGAGGCGCTGTCGGATGCCCGCGCCGTCGCCCTGCTGGAGCGCGCACCGCAGGTGGACGCGCTGCTGCACGCCATGGACCGGGTCGCCCTGGCCCTCGGACGCGACGCCATCGCGATCCGGGAGGCCGACCCGACCGACGCGGGCGCCCGCGCCTGCCTCGCCGCCTACTACGCCGAGCTCGCGACCCGGTTTGCCGGCGGGTTCGACGTCGCCCTGTCGTGCGACCCGGAGGCCGACGCCATGGTGCGGCCGCGCGGCGTGTTCCTGCTCGCGTGCGCCGACGGGCTGCCGGTCGGATGCGTCGGGCTCAAGGGAGGCGGCGGCGCGGTCGCGGAGATCAAGCGGCTCTGGGTCGATCCCGCGGCCCGCGGGCTGGGCCTCGCCAGGCGGCTGATGCGGGAGGCCGAGGCCGCCGCCCGCGACCTCGGGATCCGGACGCTGCGGCTCGATACCAACAGCGCCCTCCCTGAGGCCCTGGCGCTCTACCGGCGGTCGGGCTGGATGGAGATCGACCGCTTCAACGACGATCCCTATCCGGACCACTTCTTCGAGAAGGTCCTCTGAGGCCCTCCGAAGCGCCGGCCGCGACCGGCCGGCGCTGCGCGGCTTCTACTTGGCGGGCACCGGATCCTGGTGCGGGGCGGACTTGCGCAGGGCCGCGCCGGCCGCCTTCTCGGCTTCCGGACGATCCTCGTCGGGCTGCTCCGGCGGCTCGCCGAGGGTCGCCGGAACCACGAAGAACGCCGCCACCAGGGTGAAGAACAGCGACAGCGCCAGCAGCTTGCCCATGCTGGCCGTGCCCGGATGGCTCGACAGGACCAGCGACCCGAAGGCGCTGCCCGTGGTCAGCGCCGAGAAGAAGATCGCCCGGGTGAGGCTGGAGGCGAGCATGTCGGTCACGCCCGCCCGCCACGCGATCACGTAGTAGATGTGGAACGCCACGCCGACCGCGAGCATCAGCGGCAGGGCGATGATGTTGGCGAAGTTCAGCGGCATGCCGACGATGCGCATCGCCATCAGCGTCCAGAGCGTCGCGATCACCAGCGGGCCGAGGGTCATCGCCACGTCCCACGGCTTGCGCAGGGCGACCGACAGGATGACGAAGATCAGCACGAAGGCCGTCACCGCCGCCTGCACGAAGGCGCCCAGGATCGTGTAGCTCGACTGCGTCGTGGCCACGGGCGCGCCGGTCGCGTGCGGGGCGACCTTCAGGACCTCGTCCGAGAACCGGCGGAGCACCGTGTCGTCGTTCGAATCGCCCTTCGGGTGGACCTCGATGCGCGCCCGTCCGTCCGCCGCCACCCAGTCGGCCTTCAGCTGCGGCGGCAGGTTGTCCAGCGTGATCTTCTCGGGATGCAGCAGGTCGCGCAGGCGGGCGAGCAGCGGCACCAGATCCTTGGTGAGCGCCACCGAGGCCGCCTCGCGCAGCTGGACCGGGCCGGCGGCGAGCTTGTCCAGGGTGCCGGCGAGCTGCTTGGCCTCCTGGGCGCCCTTCGCGTCGCCCTTGGCGTCGGCCGAGAGGCCGTTGAGCGCCGCGGCGGCGTCCTTGAGCGCCTTGACGTTGTCGGCGTCGGTCGGCGGCGGCGGGCGGCGGCCGGGATTGAGCACCGGATCGAGCAGCTGGGCCGTGTCGGCGATCTGGGCCAGCTTCTTGTCCTGATCCCGCGGCACGAAGGTGTCGATGCTGTTGACCGAGGCGGTGACCGGCAGGGCCAGGAGCGTCTTCGACAGCGACGGGACCTCCGCGACGCTGGGCGCCAGCACGTCGATGAAATTCGGGCTGGTCTCGGGATTCTTGATCAGGTCCAGGTAGGTCGCGATGGACTGCGTCTTGGCGCTGCGCAGGTGCATCGGGTTCGAGTCGAACGGCAGGTGCCAGAGCAGCGGCGCGCCGGCCAGGGTCACGAGGCCGACGCCGATCAGGATCGGCTTGCGGTGCCGGATGATCCAGGGGTCGACGCCGACGAGCCAGTCAGTCTGGACCGCCGCCTTCTCGCCCACCGGCTTGAACACCGCGATCAGCGCCGGCAGCAGGATCAGCGAGAACAGGAAGGCCACGATCATGCCGACGCCGGCGATCAGGCCTAGCTCCGACACGCCGCGGAAGGCCGTGGGCAGGAAGGCGAAGAAGCCCGCCACCAGCGACACCGCGGCGAGCGTCAGCGACCAGCCGACGCCCCGGGCGGCGGCGCGGATCGCGCTCTCCAGCGTCGGCTGCTCGTAGCGGTCGGCCCGGTAGCGCACCGAGAACTGGATGCCGAAATCGATGCCGAGCCCGACGAACAGGGCCGCGAAGGCCACCGAGATCGGGTTCAGCTCCTTGACCATGATGAGGCCCAGGGCGGCCGTGACCACGAGGCCCGCGAAGGTGGTGATGATCACCGCGCCGACGAGCTTGCCCGAGCGCAGGGCCAGCCACAGGAACAGCACGATCGCGCCGACGATGATGCTATTGTTGAGGCCGGCATCCTCCGACAGCGTCGCGAACTCCTCGTCCGCCACGGCCACCGTGCCGGTCAGGCGCATCCGCAGGCCGTTCTGGGCGTCGATCCCGAGATCCTTGGCGACGTTGCGGATCAGCTTGGTCGCCTGGTAGCCGGGCTCCAGGGCGTTGAAGTCGAGGACCGGCTGGATCACCACGAACTTCATCTTGTCGGTGACGCTGGTCTCACCTCCCGACAGGAGTTCCTGCCAGGACATCCGCGCCCGCTGACCCGCCAGCACCTTCTGCAGGGTGGCGTCGATCTGCCCCATGGGCTTCTCGAGGTCCTCGATCTTGGCGTCGCCGGTCTTCACGCCGCGCGCGCCCAGCGTCAGCACCCGCATGATGCCCCGCAGCGACGGGTCGGCGGCGAGCGGGCCGAGCAGACCCTGCTGCTGGGTCAGCGCCTCCAGGGTCTTGTCGAGGTCCGCCTGCGACATCAGCAGCAGGCCGTTCTTGTTGAAGAACGGGCCGCCGTCGGGCCGGTAGACCGTCTCGATCAGGTTCTTGTGCGCCGTGAGCGCCTTGGCGAGGTTGGCGGCCGCCTCCTCGGTCTCCTCCGGCGTCTCGCCGTTGATGACCGCGACGATGGTGTTGCTGCGCTGCGGGAACGCCTTCTCGAAATTGATCTCGTCCTGCCGCCACGGCTCCTTCGGGTCGATCAGCCGCTCAACGTCTGTGTTGATTCGGAACAGGTGCGCCGCGACTCCGAGGCTCGCGACCGTGAGGAACGCCGTGAAGGCGATCACGATCCACCGATACCGCACCGAGAACGCGACGAGACTTTCGATCACGAGCACCCTGCCTGTTCGCATCGGACGCGCCCCGTGCGCGACCGGCTCCTGCCATCTGTCCGGTCCGAACCCGGGCCACCGACACGGGCGGGCTCAGGGCTCCGCCGCGCGACGCTCCGCGATTCGGCCGGGTGCGCATCGGGTTCGAGGAACGCCACACCGCCCGATCCGAGCGCGCCGCGCGCGCCCGGCGCCCGACTGATTGCGCCCGATGCGGTCCGCGGTCGGGACACCCGCCGCGGGCCGGGACTTGCATCGCGGCCACGAGGCTCAGTAAAGAGGGCGATGCCAGATTGCAACGCGGCCGCCGTGGCGCGCATCCCGCGCCCGCCCGTGTGCGCTAGCGCACGGCGTTTCTGGCGCGGCCACCTGAATCGTGGGATTCCGGTCGTATTGCCGACGCAATGCACGTGCTGTCCTCAACGATCGGGCGCGTCCGCCCACGGGCTCCGCAAGCGCGGTCCATGTGGCGCCGTTGCGTCAGGCACGGAATAAGATGTCATCGCCCCGCCGAAACGGGGTCATTTCAGATTAGTTCCAAGCTAGATGGCTGGAATTCGAGATTTTTTCGCGTTAAGCACCCCGATGTCCCGGGGCCGACGAAGTAAGGAGCCGCAATCTTGGGTATCCCCCTCCGGTACGTCGCGAAGATCGGCGGCTACATCCTGAAGCAGCACCTCACAGGCCGCAAGCGTTACCCGCTTGTGATGATGATGGAGCCGCTGTTCCGCTGTAACCTAGCCTGCGCCGGCTGCGGCAAGATCGACTACCCGGACGAGATCCTGAACAAGCGCCTCCCGGTCGCCGACGCGCTCGAATCGGTGCGCGAGTGCGGCGCCCCGGTGGTGGTGATCGCCGGCGGCGAGCCGCTTCTCCACAAGGACCTGCCGCAGATCGTCGAGGGCATCATCGCCCAGAAGAAGTTCGCGATCGTCTGCACGAACGCGCTGCTCCTCGAGAAGAAGATCAAGGAGTACAAGCCGAGCCCGTACTTCACGTGGTCGATCCATCTGGACGGCGACAAGGAGATGCACGACCAGTCGGTGTGCCAGCGCGGCGTCTACGACAAGGCTGTGGCGGCGATCGCGAAGGCCAAGGAGATGGGCTTCCGGGTCACCATCAACTGCACCTTCTTCAACAATTCCCAGCCGGAGAAGATCGCCGACTTCTTCGACAGCGTGACCCGGATGGGCATCGACGGCATCACCGTCTCCCCCGGCTACGCCTACGAGCGCGCCCCCGACCAGAAGCACTTCCTGAACCGCAAGGCGACGAAGGACCTGTTCCGCGGCGTTTTCCGGCACGGCAAGGAGAAGGGCCGCGAGAAGTGGACCTTCCAGCAGTCGGGCCTGTTCCTCGACTTCCTGGCCGGCAACCAGACCTACCACTGCACCCCGTGGGGCAACCCGACCCGCACCGTGTTCGGCTGGCAGAAGCCCTGCTACCTGCTCGGCGAGGGCTACGCGGCGACCTTCAAGGAGCTGATGGAGACCACCGACTGGGACGCCTACGGCACCGGCAACTACGAGAAGTGCGCCGACTGCATGGTCCACTCGGGCTACGAGGCCTCCTCGGTGGTCGATTCGGTCCGCAAGCCCTGGAAGCCGCTGGTGCACGCGATCCGCGGCATCAAGACCGAGGGCGAGATGGCCCCCGAGGTCAGCCTGGAGAACCAGCGCCCGGCCGAGTTCGTGTTCTCGCGTAACGTCGCGCAGAAGCTGTCCGAGATCAAAGCGGCCGGCGTCGACACGAAGCAGGAAGCCCGCAAGCGCACCGCCGCCTGATCGGCGCGCGCGACTGACGACACGAGACCCGCGGCCGCGAGGCCGCGGGTCTCTTCGTGTTCGGACCCCTCAGCGGCTCAGCCGAGCCGCGGCACGTGCGGCGCGCAGTCGCGCGGCAGGGTCCCGTCGAGCCGCGGATCGGGCGCGACCTCGACGTGGATCGCGAAAGGAACGAAGCCGGAGCGCCGGTAGAAGGCGAGCGCGCCGGGATGGTCCAGCGTGCAGGTATGCACCCAGAACCGCGCGATCGGGCGCGCCCAGGCCCGGCCGATCGCCGCGTTCATCAGCGTGCGGCCGATCCCGGTGCCGACCGCGTCCCCGGTCAGTCCGAGGAAGACCAGCTCGCAGGTGCCGGGCCGGCGGAAATCCAGTTCCAGCATGCCGACGTTCCGCCCCTCCCGCCGCAGCGCGAGGATCTCGACATCCCGGTCGGCCAGGATCGCCGCCAGCGCTTCGTCGGCCAGGGTGAGGCGCGAGAACCAGAGCCAGTCGGCGCCCACTGCCCGGAACAGGCTCCGGTAGCTCTCCGGGTCGGTGCGTTCCAGGGGCTCGAGGGCGAGCCCGGGCGGGAACGGCCGTCCGGGCCGCGGGGGCGGCGGGCGCAGCATCTCCAGGCTGGTGACGATCGTGGCGAGATGGCCGGGCGGCACCGCCGCGTAGCCCGGTGTGAGGGTCGGGATTCCCGTCTCCGGCAGCATCGATCCCCTCCGCGGTCGCCTCGGCCCGGTCAGGCGGAAAGCGGGCGCCGTCGCGCGACCAGCCACGGCAGCACGCAGGCCGCCGACACCGCGATCGCGGCGGCGTAGGCCGCGACCGGGTCGATGCGCCCGAGCAGCAGGTGCACGCAGACATAGAAGGCCAGCACGCCGAACGCGCCCTGGGCGCTGCCGCGCACCACCTCCAGGGCGGCGCCGACGCCGTCCTGCGCCCGGGCGAAGACGATGAGCGGCCAGGAGATGATCGGGATCGGCGCCAGGACGCCGCTCAGGCCGGAGCCGAGATGCGGCGCCAGCCCCGAGACCATCAGGACCAGGGTGGTGGCGGCCGCGAGCCGGGCCGGCATGTCCCAGCGCGGCGGGCGCGCCCGGCGGACTGGCGATTCGGTCCCCGCGGCCGGCCGGCACAGGGCGACCACCAGGACCATCGCCGGCAGGTCGATCGCCGTGGCGAGCCACAGGCCGGGCTGGATCACCCCGTGCAGCAGCGCGCCGCCGAGGACGAAGCCCGCGAGGGCGAGCAGCGCGGCCGCGAGGCCCCCCGTCCGCGGCGCGGCGACGGCGTAGACGAGGTAGCTGACGGTGACCGCGCCGAGCCCCTCCACCGAGCCGATCGCCGCGTCGGCGGCGAAGCGCTCGCCCTGCTCGGCGGCGAGGTAGATCGAGATCGGCGCCGAGGTCAGCGGGAGGCCCGAGAGCAGGCCGCCGACGAGGCTGCCCCACCGGCGCGCGGCCGCCGACACGGCCCACATCAGGGTCGGCGTGACGACGATCTTGGCGGCGATCAGGCTCATGGCGACAGGCGGGGCCCGGGGCCTCAGGCCGCCTGGGGCGGCCCGTCATCCTCCGGGTCGGCGGGCGAGTTGAGGATGTCCTCGAGCTCGTCGACCAGCCGGTCGACCTGGTCCTCGGTGGCGAGCACCTTCAGAACCTCTCCGGTCTCCGTCTCGACGGCCAGCTCGATATGCGGCCCGACCCGGGCCGTCAGGATCCGGGCCAGGATCTTGATTGCGCTCATGCGAGTGCCTCCTCCGCGGCGATGAGGCCGACCGCCACCGCCGGTCCACAGGTCGAGATGCCGTCGCGCGCGCCGCCGATCCGGTCCGCCAGCAGCGTCACGAGCGGTGTCGAGGGCCGGCCGAGACGCTCGGCGAGGCGGACGCCCACGAAGGCGCCGGCGCCGCACAGGACGAGGGGCGCGTCCGCGCCGAGATCGGGCCGGCTGAGGATCTCCGCCGCCGCGTCGTGCAGCAGGCGCAGCTGCGCCTCGGCGAAATGGGCGGCGAGCGCCGTCCAGGCCGTTCCGGGCGCCTCCGCCCGGTCCCGCCCGACGATCCGGGCGAGCCGGGTCTCGCTCTCGGCGACCGTCTTGCCCTTGCGGTCGCCGCTCGGCTGCTGGTCTGCCCCCTCGGGGAGCTGGCCGAGGATGCGGTAGACGTCCGCCATGTGGGCGAAGGTCTCGGTCATCAGCCGGGTCCGGCGGCCCGCGAAGGGGGCGTGGTCGGACAGGGCGATCACCGGCGTGCGCACCGCGCCGGTATAGACGAGCTCGCCGGTCTCCAGCCGCTCGGCGTCGCTGTAGCCGGTCGCGGCCGGCCGCCCGCCCACGACGGGAATCAGGTCGGCGGTGGTCGAGCCGATATCGACCAGCAGCGCGTCCGGGACGTGCCGGCCGGCGAGCGCCGCGGTGGCGTGCCAGTTGGCCGAGGCCACGTCCGCCGACAGGGACGCGGCCGCCTCGGGGGCGACGAGGCCGGAGCGGCCGGCGTAGATCCGCACGGTCCCGGCAAGGTGCGACCCGGCCCATCCGGCGAGCGCCGCGACGCCGTCGCGCCGGTCGGCGAAGCAGTCGGTCAGCTCGCCCGTCATGGTCACGGCGTGCAGGGCCGCGCCGCGGGCCCAGTCGGGGGCGGCCTCCAGCGCCCGGTCGAGGGCCGGCAGGCCCTGCCAGAGCGGGCACGGCACCTGGGCGGCGGCCGCGACCCGGCCGTCCTCGACCAGGGCGACCTTGACGTGGACCCCGCCGAGGTCCCACCCGATGGTCGTTGGGTTTGATGAGCGCATGGGACCGCGATGAGCGCCTCGATGGACCACAGGATCGGGCGCCCCGGCTTCGCGGTGATCCCGGTGCTCGATCTCCGGGGCGGCCGCGTGGTGCGGGCGCGCCGGGGCGAGCGCTCCTCCTATGCCCCGATCGAGACGCCCTTGGCAAAGGGCTCGGCGCCGGACGCGGTGGCCCGCGGGCTGGTCGACGCGTGGCCCGCCGCGATCCTCTACGTCGCCGATCTCGACGCGATCATCGACCGCGCCGCGCCCGATCTCCGCGCCCTGGAGGCGATCGCTTGCGCCTGCCCGGGGATCGCCCTGTGGGTCGATGCCGGCTTCGCCGAGCCGGAGGGCGTCGCGGCGTTCCTGGAGGCCGGGCTCGGGCGACCGGTGATCGGCAGCGAGAGCCAGGCGGATGCCGACCTCGTGACGCGGCTCGGCGACCGGGCGGTGTTCTCTCTCGACACGCGCGGCGCGGAGCGGCTCGGCCCGGCGGCCCTCCACGACGATCCGGCGCTCTGGCCGCCGGAGGTGATCGCCATGACGCTGGCGCAGGTCGGCGCCGGGGCCGGCCCGGACCTCGCGGCCCTGGGAGCCCTGCGGGCGCGGGCGCCGGATCGCCGCCTCTACGCGGCGGGCGGCGTGCGCGGGCCGGACGACCTGCGGGCGCTCCGGGCGGCCGGGATCGCCGGTGCGCTGGTCGCCTCGGCCCTCCACGACGGCACCCTGTCCCGGGCGACGGCGCCCGACCTCGCCTGACGCTTCCGGCCCGGGCCCGCGGCTGCTAAACCGCGCGACAGAGAGACCACCGACACGAGCCGTCAGACGATGGAAAAGTTCACCACCCTGGAGGGCGTCGCGGCGCCCCTGCGGACGATCAACGTCGATACCGACCGGATCATCCCGGCGAAGTACCTGAAGACGATCCGGCGGACCGGCCTCGGCAAGAGCCTGTTCGCCGAGATGCGCTACCGCGAGGACGGCTCCGAGAACCCGGACTTCATCCTCAACCAGCCGGCCTACCGGAACAGCAAGATCCTGGTGTGCGGCGACAATTTCGGCTGCGGCTCGTCCCGGGAGCACGCGCCCTGGGCGCTGGCCGATTTCGGCATCCGCTGCGTGATCTCCACGAGCTTCGCCGACATCTTCTTCAACAACTGCGCGAAGAACGGCATCCTGGCGATCGTCGTGTCGCCAGAGGATCTGGAGAAGCTCTTCGAGGACGCCGAGCGCGGCGCGAACGCCACCCTGACGGTCGACCTGGCGGCGCAGACGATCCGGGGACCGGACGGCGGCACCCTGCATTTCGACGTCGACGAGGGCCGCAAGCACAACCTGCTGAACGGCCTGGACGAGATCGGGCTGACGCTGGAGCGCGTCTCCTCCATCGACGCCTACGAGCAGAAGCTCGCCCAGCGCGAGTGGGCCTGAGCGACCGGACCCGCGTCCCGACGGCGGTCGCGTCGCGCTGAGGCGACCGCCGGTCCGAGGCCAGGGCCTGCCTCACCCGAGCCGCATGGACAGCTCCACGTCCTCGGCGAACGGCACCGACAGGTAGCCGCGGCCCGGCGCGCGCACCCGCTGCAGGTAGTCCGGGCTGTGGTCCGCGTTGTCGGCGACCACCAGGGCCCCCGGTCCGAGGCGACTCTCCACGAGGCTCAGAACCTCCGGATAGAGCCCCTTCGCCCCGTCGAGGAGCAGCAGGTCGACCGAGTCGGGCAGGTCGAGGCCGAGGGTCTGGAGGGCGTCGCCCTCGCGGAACTCGACGAGGTCCGCCAGCCCGGCCGCCATCAGGTTCGCCCGCGCCCGCACCACCTTGGACGGCTCGAACTCGCAGGTGATCAGCCGGCCGCCGCCGTTGTCGCGCAGGGCCGCGGCGAGGTGCAGGGTCGAGAGACCGAAGGACGTGCCGAACTCGACGATCGTCCGCGCCCGGCGGGTTCGCGCGAGCATGTAGAGCAGACGGCCGGTCTCCCGCGAGACCGCGAGGGGCATATCCTTGAGCCGGCTGTAGAAGTCCCGGTAGCCGCTGCGGCTGCCCATGAGGCGCGCCCGCTCGTCCGCCGAGAGATCGCCGATGGCGCTCAAGGGTGAGGAGGCCTCCGCCTGCGCGAAGAGACTGTCCAACAGCGACGCGATACGCGGTTCGGCGAGTATGGATGCTGAGAGTGACATGGCGCGTTGCTTTCCGTCTTGCGCGTTCAACTGAACACGACGCAGAGTACCGGCGCCCCCTGCCCGCGCCTATTCGCGTTCCGAGCCCCGCCCCATGCCCGACCGGCCAAGTCTCGGAATCTCCAGGCGAAAGCAGCCCCGGCAGGCGCGCTCCAGCGACCTCGTCGCGGCCGTTCTGGAGGCCGCCGCTCAGGTTCTGGCGGAGGTCGGCGCGGCGCGCTTCACGACGGCGCGGGTCGCCGAGCGCGCCGGCGTCAGCATCGGCTCGCTCTACCAGTACTTCCCCAACAAGGCGGCGATCCTGTTCCAGCTCCAGAGCGACGAGTGGCGGGACACGAGCGCCCTCCTCGCCGGCCTTCTGACGGATCCCGCTTGCGCGCCCGGCGAGCGCCTGCGCGCCGCCGTCCACGCCTTCGTGCGCTCGGAATGCGCGGAGGCCGCGATGCGCCGGGCCCTCGACGCGGCCGCCCCGGCCTATCGCGACGCGCCCGAGGCCGCGGAGCCGCAGCTGGCCGGCTCGCAGGCCTTCCGCGACTTCCTGCGCGCGGCACTTCCCGCGGCGCCCGAGACGGACCTGGCGGTCGCGGGCGAGATCATCGCGATGACGCTCGGCGAGGTCGGCGAGCGCATCTCGGAGATGGTCCGGACCGAGGCGGCCATGGCGACCTTCGCGGACGCCCTGGCCGACATGCTCTGCGCCTATCTGGACCGCCTGGGCAGCCGAGACCGGGCCGGCACGCCGTCCTGAAGACGAGCCCCGGGCCCTGCGAACCGGACATGGCCCTATCCCGGTCGGCTCAGCCGGACTCGCCGGTGAACGCCTCGAAGGCGCGGGCGGTGTAGACCAGGGCGGCGCCGGCGTTCAGTGCCACCGCCACGCCCAGCGCCTCCACGACCTCCTCCTTGCTCGCGCCGGCCTTGCGGGCGGCGTCGGAATGCACCGCGATGCAGCCGTCGCACCGGGTCGTGACCGCGACCGCGAGGGCGATCAGCTCGCGGGTCTTCGCGTCCAGCTTGCGCTCGGTCGGGGCCGCCGCGGCGAGCTGGTCGTGGGCCTTGAGGAGGTCCGGGCTCACCGCACCGATGCGCCCGAGCGTGCTGACGAGCTCGGCGCCGTACTGATTCCAGTCCTTCATCACGCGTCCCGTCTCCCTGTTCGTTGACCCGACCGGCGATGCGCCAGTACGGGGCCAACCTACCGATTGGTAGGCCGCGGGGTCAAGACGAGGCGGGTTTCCTCACCGTTCATTAACCCACATGTCGCCTGAATCCGCGCCCAGACTCCGTTCCGCATCGTGAGGATCGTCAGCATGCCGAAGCACCCGACGGGACCGAGGACGGCGCGCGCGCTCGGGCTGCTCGCCGGCATCGCGGTCCTGCCCCTGGCGAGCCTGCCGGCGCGGGCCGATTTCGACAGCTGCCTCGCCGGCATCCAGTCGCAGGCGGCAGCGGCGGGCGTCTCGGCGCAGACCTTCCGGGCCGCCACGAGCGGCATCGGCTACGACGACAAGGTGATCGAGCTGTCCCAGGCGCAGCCCGAGTTCAAGACGCCGATCTGGGACTACATGGCGGCGCTCGTCGACGACGAGCGGGTCGAGGACGGGCGCGCGGCCATGCGCCAGAACGCGGCGGCGCTCGCCCAGGCCGAGTCGCGCTACGGGGTCGACCGCTACACGATCGCGGCGGTCTGGGGCGTCGAGTCGAATTTCGGCAAGAACCTCGGAAAGATGCCGCTGGTGCAGTCGCTGGCGACGCTCGCCTGCTCGAACAACCGCCGTCGGGACTTCTTCCGCGGCGAGCTGATCGCCACCCTGCGGATCATCGAGCGCGGCGACATCGCGCCGGAGCGGCTGACCGGCTCCTGGGCGGGCGCCTTCGGCCAGACACAGTTCATGCCGACGACCTATCAGCGACTCGCCGTGGATGGCGACGGCGACGGCCGGCGCGACGTGGTCGACTCCGTGGCCGACGCCGTCGCCTCCACCGCCAACTTCCTGCGCGTCGCCAAGTGGCAGAACGGTCAGGTCTGGGGCTACGAGGTGAAGCTGCCCCGCGGCTTCAACGTCGGCGCCGCCGGGCGCAAGAACAAGAAGCCGGTCGCCCACTGGGCGTCGCTCGGCGTCACCCGCGCGGACGGGCGCCCGCTCTCGGGCGAGGGCCCGGCCGGGATCCTGGCGCCCGCCGGCATCGACGGACCGGCCTTCCTGGTGACCCGGAACTTCGACGCGATCTACTCGTACAACGCCGCCGAATCCTACGGCCTCGCCATCGCGGTCCTGTCCGACCGGCTGCGCGGCCGGCCCGGCGTCCAGGCCGCCTGGCCGACCGACGACCCGCCCCTGTCGCGGGCCGAGCGCCGCGACCTCCAGACCCGACTGGCCGCCCGCGGCTACGACGTCGGCGAGCCGGACGGTAAGGTCGGCCAGAAGACGCGCGACGCCATCAAGGACGTCGAGCGCCGGCTCGGCATGACGCCCACGGGCCGCGCCGGCGGCAAGGTTCTGGAGGCCCTGCGCGGCGGATGAGCCGGCGGCTGATCACGTCGGGGTCCCCGTTCGAGCGGGATTACGGCTACTCCCGGGCGGTGGTCGACGGCGACACCGTCTACCTGTCCGGGACGACCGGCTACGACTACGCCACGATGACGATGCCCGACGGCGCCGCCGCGCAGGCCGAGGCCTGCTGGCGCACGATCCGTTCGGTCCTCGCCGAGGCCGGGACCGGCCTCGCCGGCATCCTGCGCGCCACCTACTACGTCACCGACCGGGACGATGCCGAGGCCGTGCTGGCCGTCTGCGGGCGGGTGCTGGCGGACGTCCGGCCCGCCGCCACGATCGTGGTCGTGGCGGGCCTCCTGCGCCCCGAGATGCGCGTCGAGATCGAGGTGACCGCGCGGATCGGCTAGACGCCTGTCCCGCTCCCGATCGCGCCGTCTCCGCGCCGTTCCGTCGGGCCGCGGCGCCACTCCGATCCGCCGATGACGTCATCCCCATCGTGCCCGAGATCTGCGTGCAAGGGAGCGACTCGATCCCGGTTATTCGGGCGGGTCGGGCGTAGCCCCGCGCCGCGGGCACGATCTCAGGTTCTGCTCGCCGACTGACGGCCCGCTCCTGCCGCCGGCGCAGACCGCGTCGCGGGTGACCGCTTCCTCGCCCGCCCTGCGCGCCTGAACCGCGTGTCTTTCAGATCTCGATCCAGATCTGCGAGATTACGTTGACATGCGGGCTCAGATTTATCAGGCCACACCGCAGCATCGACGAGTTTGTCGATCTCGCGGAACGTATTATGATAAAGATATTTTTGAGTAAAAATCTATCGCGTAGGATGATGACGCAGATTGCCTTGATAGGTCTACTTATATCGGTCATCGGTGTCATCGGACTGCGCATGTATTACCAGGAAATGCTGTCGGGGCGGCTGCAGTCCCTGCGCACGGTCACGGAGTTGTTCACCACCTATGCGCAAAGTCTCGAGAGCCGGGTCAGGAGCGGCGCCCTGTCCCGTGCGGCGGCCCTGGCGGAGCTGGCCGAGACCGCCATGGCCATGCGATTCGATAACGGCACCAACTACGTCGCCATCTACACGATGGACGGCACGGTCCTGGCGGTCCCCGACCGCCGTCTCGTCGGCAGCAACCAGCTGGAGACCCGGCTCAACGGCGTTCGCGAGGCCGGAACGCTGATCGAACGGCTGAAGACCTCCGACACGGCGACGCTGAGCTATCTCTACCCCCGGCCGGGGCACGAAGGCCTGTCTCCGAAGACGACGCTCGCCGTCAGGTTCGAGCCCTGGGACATCATGATCGCGGCGGGGACCTACACCGACGACATCAGGGCCGCCTTCCAGGCGCTCGCCCTCGCGGCGATCGGCCTTCTGCTCGGGGTCGGCGCGCTCGGCGTGATCGGCTCCGTCCTGATCGGGCGCGGCATCACGCGCCCGCTCGACCGCCTCGGTCGCCGGATGCAGGCGCTCGCCCGGGGCGACGGCGCGGAGCCGATACCGGGACTCGAGCGGACGGACGAGATCGGTCAGATGGCCCGGACCGTCGAAGTGTTCCGGCAGGCGCTGGTCGCCAAGGCCGAGACGGACCGGGCGGTCGCGCGCGAAGCTGAGGCCAAGGTCCGGCATGCGCAGACCCTCGACGCGCTCACCCGGGCGTTCGAGGCCCGGGCCGGGGCGCTGATGACGGGCGTCTCCGCGGCCGCCACGGAGATGCAGGCGACCGCCGAGGCGATGGCGCGGACGGCGTCGCGCACGAGTGCCCGAGCGACGCGCGTCGCCGGGGCCGCGCAGGAGACCGCCGGGAGCGTGCAGAGCGTCGCCGCGGCCACCGAGGAGATGGCGATCACCATCCAGGAGATCTCCGGACGGATGGCGCAATCCTCGGCCAAGACCGCGCGGGTGGCCACCGAGGCGCGGCGCACGGACGCCCTCGTGGGCGATCTCGCCGACGGGGCCGAGCGGATCGGGGCCGTCGCCAGCATGATCGCGGGCATCGCCCGTCAGACCAACCTCCTCGCCCTCAACGCCACGATCGAGGCGGCGCGGGCCGGCGAGGCGGGCCGGGGCTTCGCCATCGTGGCGGGGGAGGTCAAGGCGCTGGCCGAGCAGACCGCGGCCGCGACCGAGGAGATCGCTGCGCGGATCGGCGCGGTCCAGGCCTCGACCCGGCAGGCCGTCGAGGCGATCCACGGGATCGGCCGCAGTGTGGGCGAGGTCAGCACGCTCGCCGCGTCCGTCGCGGCCGCGATCGAGCAGCAGGGCGCGACCACCGAGGAGATCGTGCGCAGCGTCGCGCGCGCGGCGGCCGGCACGGAGGCCGTCACCGGCAACATCGCCGAGGTCTCGCAGGGCGCCGAGGCGACGGGCGAGGCGGCCGAGCAGGTCCTCGGCGCCGCGATCGACCTGTCGCGCAGGTCCGATCAGCTCTCCGCCGAGATCCACCGGCTCCTCGACGGGATCCGGGCTGCCTGAGGAGCGCTATCGGCCGACTGGACGGACCTGTCGGCCACGAAAAAACCGGCCCGGCTGAGCCGGACCGGTCTGAAACGGGGCGATCGCTCCGGCCTGCGGAGCGAATCGGACAGCTTACTCGGCGGCAGCCGGCGCCGGGGCCGGGGTGTCCTTGGCCTTGTAGCGGTCGGTGCGCTCGACGATGCGGGCCGACTTACCGCGCCGGTCGCGCAGGTAGTACAGCTTGGCGCGGCGCACCTTGCCGCGGCGGGCCACCTTGATCGAGTCGATCATCGGCGAATGGACCGGGAAGACGCGCTCCACGCCCTCGCCGTAGGAGATCTTGCGGACCGTGAAGCTCTCGTTGAGGCCGCCGCCCGAGCGGGCGATGCAGACGCCCTCGTAGGCCTGGACGCGGGTGCGCTCGCCTTCCTTCACGCGGACGTTGACGATGAGCGTATCGCCCGGCTCGAAATCCGGGATGGTCTTGGCGAGGCGCGCGACTTCCTCGCGCTCCAGCTGCTCGATGATGTTCATGGCATAGCTCCGGCCGTCGCGCCGTTCCGCCCCTCATGGGCGATCGGCGCCAGGATTTCGGCGATCCTGTTGTGAGTTGGGCGGCTCTCTACAGGATCGGCGCCGGCTTGTCGATTGGGTTGCCGCCGCGATCCGTCCGCGCTGCTGCCGGCGCGGCGGATCGTCGGTCGACTTGGGATCAGGGCCCGATGCGCGCCGCCCGTGAAGCGCTCCGGCCTCGCGTCAGCGGCGCTCCCCGGATGCGGATCGTACTTCGGGCAGCACGCAGGCAGAGAGGAAGGCGGCGAGATCGTCCGTGATGTGGTCGATATGCGGCTCGCGCACCGCCTCCTGCTCGAAGGCCTCGCGGTAGGGATCGGTGACCTTCGGCACCACCAGCACGGTCGCCATGCCGAGGTCGTGCGGCACCGCGAGGTTGCGGGCGATGTCCTCGAACAGGGCGGCGCGGGTCGGTTCGACGGCGTGCTTCTCCAGGAACCGCTCGTAGGTCGTGCGCTCCGGCTTCGGCACGAAGTCGGCGGCGGCGATGTCGAACACGTCCTCGAAATGGTCGAGGATGCCGAGCTTGGCGGCGACGTTCTCGGCGTGCCGGCGCGACCCGTTGGTCAGGATCAGCTTGCGCCCGGGCAGCCGCTCGATCGCGTCGCCGAGGCTCTTGTCGAGCTTGATCGACGAATGGTCGATGTCGTGCGCGAAATCGAGGAAGTCGTGGGGATCGACCCGCGACTCGACCATCAGCGCCGACAGCGTCGTGCCGTAGCGGTGGTAGAAGTACTTCTGCAGGGCTCGGGCCGAGATCCCGTCGAGCCCGTAGAGCTGCATCACGTACAGGGTGATGCGCTCGTCGACCTTCGGCCAGACCGCCGCGTCGCTCGGGTAGAGCGTGTTGTCGAGGTCGAACACCCAGGTGTCGACATCGGCGAAGCCGCGCGGCGCGGGCGTGGTGAACTGAGCCTTGTCGGGGTGGTGCACCGGAACCCCTCAGGTTGCTGTTGCCCCGGAATCTGGACTGGAACGGTCAAGCTCGCAAGTTCGGTGCTTGCCGGTACCTTGCCCGGGCCTTGCTGGGCCGGCCCCTCCAGGGCGGGCGGGGTACGACAATGCGCTGGGCGCGCGGAGGTTGCGCCCGCGCGCCGCGCCGGGATCCGGCACGGTGCGCGGGCGGTCCGGATCTCAGCCGCGACGGATCAGGGTGCCGGCACCGTAATCGGTGAACAGCTCGAGCAGCACGGCGTGGTTGACCTTGCCGTCGAGGATGACGACCGCCTCGACGCCGCGCTCGATCGCGTACATGCAGGTCTCGATCTTCGGGATCATCCCGCCCGTGATGGTGCCGTCGGCGATCAGGCGCCGGCAATCCTCCACGGTGAGTTCCGGGATCAGCTTCTTGTCCTTGTCGAGGACGCCCGGCACGTCGGTGAGCAGCAGCAGGCGCTTGGCGCGGAGCGCCCCGGCGATCGCCCCCGCGAAGGTGTCGGCGTTCACGTTGTAGGTCTGCCCGTCCGCCCCGTAGGCGACCGGCGCCAGGACCGGGATCAGCTCGGCCTTGAGCACCGCGTCGAGGACGCCGCGCTCGACGTGGTCCGGCTCGCCGACGAGGCCCAGATCGACGGTCTGCTCCACGCGGCTCTCGGGATCGACGACGGTCTTCATCGCCCGCTTGGCCCGGACCATGTTGCCGTCCTTGCCGCACAGGCCGACCGCCCGGCCGCCCTCGGCCGAGATCCAGCCGACGATCTGCTTGTTGATCAGGCCGGCCAGGACCATCTCGACCACCTCGACGGTGGCCTCGTCGGTGACGCGCAGGCCGCCGCGGAACTCGGACTGGATGCCGAGCCGGTCGAGCATCTTGCCGATCTGCGGTCCGCCGCCGTGCACGACGATCGGCTTCAGGCCGGACTGCTCCAGCAGGACGATGTCCTCGGCGAAGTCCTCGGCCGCGGCCCGGTCGCCCATGGCGTGGCCGCCGTACTTGATGACGACGATCTCCTGGTCGTAGCGCTGCATGTGGGGCAGCGCCTGGGCCAGGACCTCGGCACGCACGTGCACGTTGGGCAATTCGGTCATCGCGGTCCTTCGCCGATCCTTGGGTCGGGTCCTCGGGGGCGGATCCGGGCCTCCCCGTCGGGCGGGGGCGCTTCTACAGGAAGCCGCCCGCGCTGCGAAGCCGCCCCGCGCGCCGTCGCGGAGGCGCGCCGCGCGGACCGGCGGCCGATGCGGGGCGCTCCGGGACCCGCTGTCAAACTACAGTCATGCTTCGCGGGTGTTGCATTCCCGTGACAGACTGGAGCAGATCCAGGCTGGCCCGGGTTGCATCCTCACGCGGCCCGGATCATGTTGCATCGCAGCAAGCCGAGGGCGAGCTGCCGGGAGGGCCCGATGCGGATTGCGATGATTGGGGCCGGATATGTCGGCCTGGTCTCCGGCGCCTGCCTGGCCGATTTCGGCCACACGGTCGTGTGCATCGACCGGGATCCCGACAAGATCGCCAGCCTTAACGCCGGCCGCATGCCGATCTACGAGCCGGGCCTCGACGTCCTGGTCGCCGAGAACGTCCGCCAGGGCCGGCTCGCCTTCCGCGCGACCATGCGGGACGCCGTGGCCGAGGCGGACGCGGTCTTCATCGCGGTGGGCACGCCCTCCCGCCGCGGCGACGGCTTCGCCGACCTGAGCTACGTGTTCGATGCCGCCCGGGAGATCGCCGGGTCCCTGTCCGGCTTCACCGTGGTTGTGACCAAGTCGACCGTTCCGGTGGGCACGGGCGACGAGGTCGAGCGCATCATCCGCGAGACCAACCCCGAGGCGCAGTTCGCGGTCGCCTCGAATCCCGAGTTCCTGCGCGAGGGCGCGGCCATCGCCGACTTCAAGCGCCCCGACCGCATCGTCGTCGGCGCCGAGGAGGCCCGGGCCGAGGCTGTGATGCGCGAGGTCTACCGGCCGCTCTACCTCAACCAGGCGCCGATCATGGTCACCTCGCGCCGGACGGCCGAGCTGACCAAGTACGCGGCGAACGCGTTCCTCGCGGCGAAGATCACGTTCATCAACGAGGTGGCGGACCTGTGCGAGGCGGTGGG
>NZ_LMPY01000026.1:46801-56882 GCF_001424445.1 Methylobacterium sp. Leaf361
GATCGCCCTCCTCGGCCTGACCTTCAAGCCGAACACCGACGACATGCGCGACGCGCCCGCGCTGGCGATCGTGGCGGGCCTGCAGGACGCCGGCGCCGTGGTCCGCGCTTACGATCCCGAGGGCATGGAGCAGGCTCGGATCCTGATGCCGGCTGTGGATTACGCCGAGAACGCCTACGCCTGCGCCGAGGGCGCCGACGCGGTGGTGATCGTCACCGAGTGGAACGCGTTCCGGGCCCTCGACCTCGACCGGCTGCGTCAGGCCATGTCGTCCGGTGAGGCGGCTCCCGTGCTGATCGACCTGCGCAACATCTACGACCCCGCGAGCGCCGCGCGCCACGGTTTCACCTATTGCGGCGTCGGACGAACCAAGGAGAGCGTCGCCCGGATCGGGTCTTGATCATCACTGCGCAGGCCTTCGAGCCCGGATTCCTGTGCGGGACTTGCGCGACATCGCGAAGATTTCTTCCGGAATCGGCATCGATGCCGCTAGACGGGCGGCGTCCGCGGAGGCGCAACTGTGGCTTTCTCGTGATCGAGCCCGCGTCTCGGCAGCCGGTCCGGCGGTTCAAACTCGGCGTTTTGACCGTAGGAATTGGATAAGCTTCTGATGAATACATGTCACAGCCTCTGGCAATTTTGCCACGCGGGGATGACCTCGCGTTAGGGCTGGTTGGACACCGCAATGGTGCCACAGTAAGGGGTGAGAGGGTACTCACTCGTCGAGAGCCGAGCCGACTTCCGATAACGAGCGTGTGCGAACCGAACGTGACACAACGTACAGACATTGCGATCGTCGGACGCGCATGCCGACTGCCCGGGGCCCCCAGCGTGGATGGGCTCTGGTCACTCCTGTCCGAAGGGCGCTGCGCCGTCAGCAAGGTGCCGGCCGACCGGTTCTCCCTGGAGCGGTTCGCCCATCCGCGCGCCCATGAGCGCGGCAAGAGCTACACCTGGGCGGCCGGTGTCATCGACGACGTCTGGTCGTTCGACCCGTCGGTCTTCGGCATCTCGCCCCGCGAGGCCGAGCAGATGGATCCGCAGCAGCGGATGCTGCTCGAGCTGACCTGGGAAGCCCTCGAGGACGCGGGCCTGCGCCCGTCGAGCGTGGCCGGCAGCAATATCGGCGTGTTCGTCGGCGCCTCGTCCCTCGATTACGGCAACCTGCGCATCCTCGACGCGCCGTCGGGCGACGCTTACGCGGCGACCGGCAACACGCTCTCGATCATCTCGAACCGCATCTCCTACATCTTCGACCTCAAGGGCCCGAGCTTCACGGTCGACACGGCCTGCTCGTCCTCGCTCGTCGCCTTCGACAACGCCGTGCAGGCGATCCGGTCGGGCCGCGTGGACACCGCGGTCGTCGCCGGCGTGAACGTGCTGGCGAGCCCGTTCAACTTCATCTGCTTCTCCACCGCGCAGATGCTCTCGCGCACCGGCCTGTGCCAGGCGTTCTCCAAGAACGCGGACGGCTACGTGCGCTCCGAGGGCGGCGTGGTGTTCGTGCTGCAGTCGGCCGAGGCCGCGCGGCGCAACGGCGCCACCGTGCGCGCGGTCGTCGCCGCCTCCGGCATCAACTCCGACGGCCGGACCACCGGCATCTCCCTCCCCTCGGGCTACGCCCAGGGCGCCCTGCTGGAGAAGGTCTACCGCGAGGCCGAGATCCGCCTCGACGACCTCGCCTTCATGGAGGCGCACGGCACCGGCACGCCGGTGGGCGACCCGATCGAGGCCTCGGCCATCGGCTCGAAGCTCGGCCGCGGCCGGCAGGCGCCGCTGCCGATCGGCTCGATCAAGACCAATATCGGCCACACCGAGCCGGTCTCCGGCCTCGCCGGCCTGATGAAGGCGACTCTGGCGCTCGAGCACGATCTCGTCCCGCCGTCGCTGCACGCGGCCGAGCTCAATCCGGAGATCCCCTTCGGCGAGCTCAACCTGGACGTCGTGCGCGCGCCGCTGAAGATCGGCCGCGGCTCGCGCGAGCGCTTCGCCGGCGTCAACTCCTTCGGCTTCGGCGGCACCAACGCCCACGTCGTCATCACCGACGCGCCGGCCTGGGCGAAGCCCGCCGCCGCGACCGCGGAGCCCCAGGCCCAGGTGCTGCTGCTCTCGGCCCAGAGCCGGGCGGCGCTGAACGAGCTCGCCCTCGACTACGCCGAGCGCCTCGAGGCCGCCCCCGAGCAGGTCGCGACCGCTGCGGCCGCGGTGGCGCATCGCCGCGAGCGCATGCCCGCCCGCCTCGCCGTCGCGCTCGACGGCAAGACCGACGTCGCCGCGGCGCTGCGCGCCGTCGGCGAGGGCGAGGACACGCAGGACGCCTTCACCGGCACCGCGGTCGACCGCGTCGCCGAGGTGGCGTTCATCTATTCCGGCAACGGCAGCCAGTGGGCCGGGATGGGCCGCGAGGCCTACGAGGAGAACGCGACCTTCCGCGCGACCTTCGACCGGATCGATACCCTGTTCCGGGCCTACTCGGACTGGTCGCTGAAGGACGCGCTCTACGCCGACGACCTCGACGAGCGCCTCGCGCTGACCAGCGTCTCGCAGCCGCTGATCTTCGCCATCGAGAGCGCCTCGACGGCCGCGCTCAAGGCGAAGGGCCTGATCCCGTCCTACGTCCTCGGCCACTCCGTGGGCGAGATCGCGGCCGCCGAGGCCGCCGGGATCCTCAGCCTGGAGGACGCGGTCCGGGTCATCTACTACCGCAGCCACCACCAGGAGACGACGCACGGCCAGGGCACCATGGCGGTGCTGCTGATGCCGGCCGAGGAGGTCGAGACCTTCCTCAAGGATTACCCGACCCTCGACATCGCCGCCTACAACAGCCCCAAGGCCGTCACGGTCGCCGGGCCGGTGGCCGACATCGACGCCGCCATCAAGGCCCTGTCGCGCAAGCGCCGCCGCGGCCGCAAGCTCGACCTCGCCTACGCCTTCCACGGACGGCTGATGGACCCGACCGAGAAGCCGCTGCTGCGCGACCTCGCGGGCCTCAAGTCGCGGACCGGCACCACCGCGATGGTCTCGACCGTGACCGGCTCGGTGCTGGGCGGCGAGAATTTCGGCGCCGGCTACTGGTGGCGCAACATCCGCGAGCCCGTGCGCTTCTGCGAGGCCGTGCAGGACGCCACCCGCCGCGGCGCCCGCGTGTTCGTGGAGGTCGGCCCGCGCGCGACCCTGATGTCGCACGTCGGCGACGCGGTCGAGCCGCTGGGCATCGAGACCGCCACGGTCGGCGTGATGCACCGCAAGGCTTCCGGCGGCGACCCGATCGCCAAGGCGGTCAGCGCCGCCCTCGTCCAGGGCGCGCAGGTCGACGAGACGCTGCTGTTCGGCGACGCCCCGAAGGGCGACGTCCGCCTGCCCTCCTACCCGTGGCAGCGCCGCCCGTTCCGCCTCGCCGACACCACCGAGGGCGTCGGCGCGATGAGCCCCCGCCCCTACCACCCGCTGATCGGGTCGCGCACGACCTTCGACGGGCTGGAGTGGAACGGCTTCGTCGACCCGGTGACCGTGCCGGAACTGGAGGATCACAAGGTCGACGGCCAGGTGATCATGCCGGGCGCCGGCTTCGTCGAGATGGCCCTGGCCTGCGTTCGCGAGGCCCTGCGCGACGACGAGGTCGTGCTGGCCGACTTCGAGATCGTGGCGCCGATGGTGTTCGCCGAGGACGCCCTGCGCGAGGTCGCGGTGCGCCTGTCGGGCTCCGGCAACGGCATCCAGGTGCTGAGCCGGCCCCGCCTGACCCAGACCCCCTGGCAGCTGCACGCCCAGGCCAAGATCGTCGAGGGCACCTTCTCGGCCCCGAAGACACCGGATCTCGACGGCTTCAGCTTCGAGACCGCGGGCGACCACGTGCTCACCGGCGACGCGCTCTACGCCAAGGCCCTCGCCTCCGGGCTCGGCTTCGGCCCGAGCTTCCAGCAGGTGGCGATGAGCGCGCGGCTCGACGACGCCACGATCGTCTCCGACCTGCTGCCGGCCGAGCCCGACACCCGCTACGGCCTGGTGCCGAACCGGCTCGACGCGTGCTTCCACGGGCTGATCCTGCTGTTCGCCGACCTGCTCGGCGAGAACGGCGGCAAGGCCTACATCCCGGTGCGCTTCGGCGAGGTCCGTATGCTGCGCCCCGGCGCGGTGATCGCCCGCTCGATCATCCGCACCCGCCGCTGCAACGAGCGCTCGATCCTGGCCGACTTCACGCTCCTCGACGCCGAGGGCGCGGTCATCGCCACGATCCGCGAGGGCCGGTTCCAGGCCCTGCGCGCCAAGAACGGCGGCGACCTCTCGACCTTCGCGATCTCGCAGGTGCCGGAGCTCGCCACCGAGCCGACCGCGATCCCGATGGAGCGCCGCCCGAGCGTGGCCGCGCGTCTGCGCCCGCTCGCCGCCGAGTCGAAGGGGCCGTCCGACGCCGCCCTGTCGCCGGGCCACCTCCTGCTGGAGGGCTGGGCGACCTCGCTCGCCTACCGCCTCGCCTCCGGGCTGGCGCAGGGGGAGACCGTCTCGGTCACCGACAGCCGTGTGCCGGAGGCCCTGCGCCCCTGGCTGCTGAACGCCCTCTACGCCCTGGAGAGCAGCGGCCTCGCCGAGCGCGCGGGCCAGAACTGGACGCTGGGCGACGGCTCCGCCCTGCCGGCGCCCGACGAGATCATGCGCTGGATCGCCGGCGACCATCCGGACCTCTCGGCCGAGCTGGTGCTGATCGCCGATGTCGGCGCCCTGGTCGACCGGCTGCTCGCCGGCACGCTCACCGACGCGCCGTCCCTGCCGCAGGGGGCGATCGACGCCTTCGTGCTGCGCTCGGCCACCGCGCGCCACGGCGCCGACGTGGTCGCCGGCCTGATCGAGCGGAGCCGTGCCCAGCTCCCGAAGGAGCGGGCGCTCCGCGTCCTGCAGGTCGGCTTCGGCCCGCTCTCGGCCCAGACCGCGACCTTCGCGTCCGCCGCCGAGGCCCGGCTCACCGTCTTCGAGACCGACCGCCGGCTCGCCGAGCGCGCCCGCCTGTCGCTCGGCCGTGCCGCCGCCGTGGTCGAGACCGCCGAGGAGCTCGCGCCCGGCAGCTTCGACCTGATCCTGGCGTCGGGCAGCCTGCATCGCGGCGACCGGGCCCTGCCGGGCCAGCTCGCCGGGGCGCTCGCCACCGGCGGCCTGCTGGTGGCTGTCGAGCCGGGCGCCTCCCTGTTCCGTGACCTCGTGTTCGGTCTCACGGCCGGCTGGTTCGAGGAGGCCGCGGGCGGCCTGCCCGTGGGCCGGCTCGAGGACATCGAGGGCTGGCAGCGCATCCTGAGCGCCCACGGCCTGGTCAAGGTCGAGGTCGAGCGGGCCGCCTCCGCCAACGGCGACGACCTGCTGCTGACGGCCGAGGCGCCGGTGCGCCCGGGTCCGGCCCCGGCGCAGAGCTTCGCCTTCATCATCGGCTCGGACGACGAGTTCGCGGCCGAGACCGCATCCTCCCTGGCGACCCTGCTGGTCGCGGGCGGCGTGCACGTCTCGATCATCCTCGACTCCGAGACCTCCCTGATGGAGCTGGAGAAGGAGACCCCCGACACGGTGGTGTTCCTGGCCGGCGCCTTCACCCGCGGCGGCGAGGCGTCCGAGCGGCTGCGCGACCGCTGCCTCAGCCTGAAGCGCTGCACCGAGCACCTGGGATCCCGCCAGACCAAGCTCTGGGTCGTGGCGCCTGGCGCGACCCGCGACCGCGGCGGCCAGACCACCAACATCGAGGCGGGCGTGTGGGCCTTCTCCCGCACGCTCGCCAACGAAGCCCCGAACCTCGACGTCCGCCGCATCGACCTCTCCCCCGAGATGTCGTCGAAGCGCGCCTCCGAGCGCCTGCGCGACCTCATCCTCTCCGGCACCCCGGAGACCGAGATCGTGCTGGACGACGAGCGGACCCAGGTCGTGCGCTTCCATGCCGGCCGGCCGCAGCACCGGGATCCGGCCGACGCCGTCCCGGCCGAGGCCGCGCGCCTGGAGCGCAGCAACACCGGCGGCCTGAGCGAGATGGTCTGGGGGCCGGCCGAGCGCCGCGCTCCCGGCAAGGGCGAGATGGAGATCGCGGTCGAGGCCACCGGCCTCAACTTCCGCGACGTTCTCTGGGCGCTCTCGATGCTCCCCGAGGAGATCCTCGAGGACGGCTTCGCCGGCCCCCGCCTCGGCCTCGAGTGTGCCGGCCGCGTCACGGCCGTCGGCCCGGGCGTGAAGGGCTTCAAGGTCGGCGATCCGGTCGTCGCCTTCGCCCAGTCGGGCTTCGCCACGCACATCGTTGTGCCGGACCTCGTCGTCGCGCCGATGCCGCACGGCCTCGACCCGATGGCGGCCGCCACCGTGCCGGTGGCCTTCCTCACCGCCTATTACGGCCTCGTCTCCTGCGCCCGGATGCGGCGCGGCGAGTGGGTGCTGGTCCACGGCGGCGCGGGCGGCGTCGGGCTGGCGGCCCTGCAGATCGCCAAGCTGAAGGGTGCCCGGGTCATCGCCACGGCCGGCTCCCGCGAGAAGCGGGCCCTCGTGAAGGCGCTGGGCGCCGAGCACGTGCTCGATTCCCGCTCCCTGGCCTTCGTGGACGAGGTCCGGGCGATCACCGGCGACGGCGTCGACATCGTGCTGAACAGCCTGTTCGGCGAGGCGATGGAGCGCTCGCTCAACGCCCTCCGGCCGTTCGGCCGCTTCGTCGAGCTGGGCAAGCGCGACTACGTCGCCAACACCCATATCGGCCTGCGCCCGTTCCGGCGGAACCTCAGCTACTTCGGCGTCGACCTCGACCAGGTGATCCAGCACCAGGGCGACGACGGCGCGCGGATGTTCCGCGAGGTCATGGCCCTGTTCAACGACGGCGGCCTCAAGCCCCTGCCGTACCAGCCCTTCACGGCGGCCGAGACCTCGGACGCGTTCCGGCTGATGCAGCAGTCCGGCCATATCGGGAAGATCGTGATCAGCCCGCCGAAGGCCGGCACGATCATGAAGGACACGGCCCGGCCGTTCACGGTCTCGGCCGAGGGCGTCCACCTGCTGACCGGCGGCCTCGGCGGCTTCGGCCTGGAGGCGGCGCGCTGGCTGATCGACCGGGGTGCCAAGCACCTCGTGCTCGCGGGCCGCAAGGGCGCGGCCACCGACGAGGCCAAGGCCATCGTCGCGGAGCTCACCGCGCGGGGCGTGACCGTCGAGGCGAAGGCCGTCGACATCACGAGCCGCGCCTCGGTGGACCGGCTCATCGCCGGGATCGAGCAGGGCGGCAGGAAACTCGCGGGCGTGCTGCACGCCGCGGCGGTGCTCCAGGACGGCCTGATCTCCAACATCGACGCCGCGGCGCTCGACGCGGTGATCGGCCCCAAGGTGATCGGCGCCCAGCACCTAGACGCCGCCACCCGCGACCGGAGCCTCGACTACTTCGTCCTGTTCTCCTCGGCGACGACCTTCATCGGCAACCCGGGCCAGGGGTCCTACGTGGCCGCCAACGGCTTCATGGAGGGACTCGCGCGCCAGCGCCGCCGCCGCGGCCTGCCCGCGCTGGCCGTGGCCTGGGGCGCCATCGGCGATGTCGGCATGCTCGCCCGCAACAAGGCGGTCATGGAAGGCCTCGCCGGCCGCGTCGGCGTCACGCCGATGGAGGCCCGCCGCTGCCTCGACCTGATGGCTGAGGCGCTGGGCAGCCAGGGCACGTCCCCCGACGAGGCGGTCATCGCCATCGCGGCGATGCACTGGGGCAAGGCGCGCGAGCGTCTCGCCACCATGCGCTCGCCGAGCTACGCCGAACTCGGCTCGGACCAGCAGGCCGAGGCCGGCGGCGTCCAGGCGATCAACATCGCGTCGCTGCTCAAGGGCGGCGACCTCGACGCGGTCCGCAAGACCGTATCGGACGCGATCGTCGAGGACATCGCCCGCATCCTGCGGCTGCCGAAGGACGACATCAGCCGCGTGCGCCAGCTCTCGGAGATCGGCCTCGACTCGCTGATGGGCGTCGAGCTCGGCGCCAGCCTGCAGGAGCGCTTCGCCCTCGACGCGCCGCCCGCCGGACTTTCGTCGGGCATGACCGTCAACGAGCTGTCGGAGTCCTTAATTCAGGCGGTTTCCGCGCCCATGGACGAGACGGCCGGCGTCGCGATGAGCCTCGTCTCGAAGCATGTCGGCGGTGAGGTCGATGCGCAGATCCTCGCGCCTCTCAAGGAACTCATCGAGCAGACGTCCAGCGAGATCAAAGAGACCAACTCATGACCGACACGGCACGGCCGGACGGCGGGCGCGCGGCGCTCGCCGGCTTCGTGACCAACCGGCTCGGGCGCGCGACGCCGCGCCCGGCCCCCGTCAAGACGGCCTCTCCCGCCGGCAAGTCGGCGGCGCAGAACTTCGAGAACCTGCCGGGCTACCGCGAGCTGAAGCTCCAGCGCCAGGCGGCCGACCTGATCGGTCTGGGCAACCCGTTCTTCCGCGTCCACGACGCCAAGGCCGGGGCCACGACGCGGATCGACCAGAAGAGCTTCACGAACTTCTCGTCCTACGATTACCTCGGCCTGAACGGTCATCCGCGGGTGAGCAACGCCGCCCGGGAGGCGATCGAGGCCTACGGCACGTCCGCGTCGGCGAGCCGGGTCGTGGCGGGCGAGCGGCCCGGGCACATCAGCCTCGAGCAGGCGCTGGCCAAGCACTACCAGTCCGAGGGCTGCATCGTGATGGTGAGCGGCCACGCCACCAACGTCACGACCATCGGCGCCCTGCTGGAAGCCGGCGACGTGATCTTCCACGACGCGCTATCCCACAACAGCATCGTCACCGGCGCGCAGCTGTCGGGCGCCCAGCGCCGCTCCTTCGCGCATAACGACCTCGACGCCCTGGAGACCCTGCTCCAGTCGACCCGCCACGAGCATCGCCGGGCGCTGATCGTGGTCGAGGGCCTCTACAGCATGGACGGCGACGCGCCGGACCTCGCCGGGCTCGTGGCCCTCAAGAAGCGCTACGACGCGTGGCTGATGGTCGACGAAGCGCACGGCCTCGGCGTCACCGGCCGCACCGGCGCCGGCCTGTTCGAGCATTGCGGCGTCGATCCCCGCGAGGTCGACATCTGGATGGGCACGCTGTCGAAGACGCTGTCCACCTGCGGCGGCTACATCTGCGGCCCGATCGCGCTGATCGAGTACCTGAAGCACACGGCCGGCGGCTTCGTGTACAGCGTCGGCATGTCGCCGCCGCTGGCCGCCGCCGCCGAGGCGGCGCTGGCCGTGATGCACGCCGAGCCGGAGCGGGTCGAGCGCCTGCGCCAGAACGGCACCCTGTTCCTGGCCACCGCCAAGAAGCTCGGCCTCGACACCGGCTTCAGCCTCGGCCTCGCGGTCGTGCCGATCATCGTCGGCGACTCGCTGAAGGCGGTGACGCTGTCGGACCGGCTGTTCCGCCGGGGCATCAACGTGCAGCCGATCATCCACCCGGCCGTGCCGGAGCGGGCCTCGCGCCTGCGCTTCTTCCTCACCTCCGAGCACACCCCCGACCAGATCCGCGACACCGTGAACGCGGTGGCGGAGGAGCTCGCCGCCATCGACAAGGGCGGCTCGCTGATCGAGCAACTGCTGGCGAAGCGCGTCTGAGCCCGGCCGGGGCCGGGAGCCCCGGTTCCCCGAGAGCGTTACGAAGAAGGGGGCGCGGATCACATCCGCGCCCCCTTCGGCATTCGGGCGACCGGTCTCCGCGGTCTCGGTCGGACGCGCGCATCGGCCGGATCGGCGCGACGCGAACCCGCATCCGTCGCGCGATGGGGTGGGTGCCCGCGTCGCGGTGCGCCGCCTTACTTGGCGTAGGAATAGGCCAGGGCGGCCGAGGAGACGGGGCCCGTGACGCCGTTGAAGGCGGTGAGGACCTTCTGGACCTCGGTGAAGGGGGCGTTCGACACGTAGATCAGGTCGCGGTTGCGCATCCGGAACGCCTGGGACACGAACAGGCTGTTGGGATCGCGCATGTCGATCCGGTAGACCACCGGCACCAGAGGCGTGCCCAGAAGCTTCGAGCCGGGGCTGAGCCGGCGCACGACGCTGGCCGGCTCGAACCGGAAGATGAACGTCCCGGCCGGGTCGGCGGCGAAGTCCGACAGGCCGCG